>JACQIH010000067.1 GCA_016198625.1 Candidatus Aenigmatarchaeota archaeon | reverse complement strand
GGCAGAGGCAGAGGCGACGGCGAACAGCGCATAAGATAAATATGGTCTAGACATAATTTTCAAAAAAAATATTGGTAATTTATTATGATAGCAGTCGTCCGCATCAGGGGAACGGTGAACGCAAGGAAGCAGTCAGAAACCACGCTGCGCATGCTGGGGCTGAAAAGGCCGAACACGCTCGCGCTTCTGCCCGAAACGACGACGACGAAGGGAATGATAAGGAAGGTCGATGACTTCGTGGCGTGGGGCGAGGCGTCGGATGAACTCTTGAAGAAATTAGGGGCGGACAAGAAAGTTTTCCACCTCAAGCCGCCGAGGAAAGGCTTCAAGTCAGCGAGGCTTCCCTGGCCGAGAGGCGACCTGGGCTACCGCGGCGGCGAGATTGAAAAATTAATCGAAAGGATGATCTGAGAAACTTTTCCAAAAAGTTTCATCATCTTGAAGAAGCAGAGCTTCTTCGGGACCTCGCAGAACTTTCAGTTCTGCAAGGAAATGGAAGACCTTCTCAGAGGTCACAAAACGGAAAAATAAAATTGTTCAATTCCGGACTTGATGGTCATGGTTGTAAGATTCCGCAAAAAGGTTCGCAGGCAGCGCGGCACGCGGTGGCACGGCTACGGCTCGAAGAAGAAAAAGCGCGGAGGAGGCTCGCGCGGCGGGCGCGGGTTCTCGGGCTTCCACAAGCACAAGTATTCTTATGTCGTCGCCAAGGATCCTGAACATTACGGCGAGAAAGGATTTGTGGTGCCGCACAAGAAGAAAGCGAACGTCATAAACGTCGGCGACCTGGAAAAGCTGGCAGCAGCGGGCGAAATTGACCTCGGCGGGCTCGGATACCAGAAGCTCCTTTCCAAGGGCTCGGTCTCGAAGCCGCTGAAGGTCGTTGTCGAGGAATACACGAAGAAAGCCGGCGACAAGGTGCGCGCCGCCGGAGGCTCCCTCGAAGGCGAGGAAACCGGGAAGGCGGAGAGCAAGGCGGAAGGAAAAGAAAAAGGCAAATAATCGGATGAATTTTCAGAATAGCAGGAAGCGTTCGTGGGGATTGATGCGAAGCCTGCTATTTCCTGATTGATGGCTAATGAAGGTCAGAAAATGTCACTGATTGAAAGCATTTCATCGAAGCTGCCGGGCGTTGCCGAACCGAAGACGCACCTGTCGTTCAAGACAAGGCTCATGTGGACAGTGGGCATACTGCTCCTTTTCCTGTTCCTCGGGCAGATTACTTTGTACGGCGTTGAGCCGACCGAAGTCGCGCGGCTGCAGTTCTTTGAATTGATCCTGGGCGCGAGCATCGGCACGCTGATGACGCTCGGCATAGGGCCTATCGTGACGGCGTCGATAATACTGCAGCTCCTCGTGGGGGCGCAGATTGTCGGATGGGACCTGAAGACGCAGGAAGGCAAGGCGAAGTTCCAGGGCGCGCAGAAGCTCCTGGCTCTGTTCTTCGCGTTCTTCGAGGCATACGCTTACGTGGCTTTCGGGGCGATAAAGCCCGCGAGCCCCGACCTTGTGACATTCTCGCTGCTCATACTGCAGCTTGCCTTCGGCGCCATCATAGTCATGTTCATGGACGAGGTCGTGTCAAAATGGGGAATCGGCTCGGGCATTTCGCTGTTCATAGCCGCGGGAGTGACGAAGCAGATATTTGTGCGCGCGTTCAACCCGCTGACCCTGCCGGGCGAGACCGTGCCGACGGGGCTGATCCCGCAATTCTTCGTCTTCATGGCGCAGGGCGAGCTTTTCCAGGCAGCCATCGCGATGCTGCCGATAATAGCCACGATAATCGTGTTCGCCGTCGTCGTGTACATACAGGCGGTGAAAGTGGAGATACCGCTGGCTTTCGGCTCTATAAGCGGCTTCGGCAGGCGCTGGCCATTGAATCTTATCTACACGAGCAACATACCAGTCATCCTCATAGCGGCGCTCATAGCCAACGTGCAGCTGGTCGGGACGCTGATGGCGCAGCCGACCGACGCGGGGCGGTGCGGGGCCATGGGATGCTTCGACCAACAGGGCAACCCCACGTCAGGCTTTGTATATTTCCTGCGGCCGTCGGCCGACCTTTCGATAAACATATTCTTCCTCACGATGCTCGCCGTCGCGTTCGTCCTGACGATGGCCGCGTTCTATTTCGGGGCAAAGCGCAGCTTCCACGTGCTCGCAGGCTCGGCCGCCGCAGGCCTAGTCGCCGCCCTGGTCGTGACCGAGCTGAGCGTAGGCCTGCCTGTCGGCTCGGAAGTGCTGCGCTCGCTGATTTACATGCTCATCATGGTCGGGGGAGCCGTCCTCTTCTCCGTGTTCTGGGTGACTACCAGCGGCATGGACGCGCGCAGCGTCGCGGACCAGATACAGAACCTCGGCATGCAGATACCCGGCTTCCGCCGCGACCCGCGCATCGTCGAGCAGGTCCTGAACCGCTACATACCTGTGCTTGCCATAATGAGCGGGCTGATCATCGGCCTCATCGCGAGCGTCGCTGATTTCACCAACGCCCTGGGCACCGGCACGGGAATACTGCTCACGGTCAGCATCATCTACAACTTCTACGAGCAGATTTCAGCCCGCTACGTCGAGGAGATGAACCCCGCCGTGCGGAAGTTTTTCAAGTAAATTAATAATGATAATTTTTAAGCAAAGAAGTGATTATTTAGAAAGAAATGCGAAATATTATTTTAATTATATTGTTTTAATCGGTTTTATTGAAATCCCGAAATTATTCTGTGCCATAGTAAGACTTGGAAAATTATGCTTAAAAACACTCAAATTAAGGAATATTCAGGCGTGTGGTGTAATACGAGAGAGAATGCTCTATTTATTGCTGGGTTAATCGTTTCTGTTATTTTGATTGCTGGATGCACTTCTACAGAACAGACGCAGCAGACACAAATTAATCAAGTCAAAATCACTGAAACCAGATTAGTAGAGAGCGACTCCAAAACAATGTCAATAAACTTTTTTGGAGAAGAAGGACATTTCAATTCTGGTAAATATTATGCTATTCTTGTGACAATAACTAATACGAATGAAACTTGGTATAATGATTTGAACATCGAAAGCGAACATGATAAATTCGTCTCAAGAAGATGGTTCTCAAAAGATTTTCAAGGAGATTTCAATAGTATAACATATCTAGG
>JACQIH010000066.1 GCA_016198625.1 Candidatus Aenigmatarchaeota archaeon | reverse complement strand
GGCGCGGGGGAAGAACGTTTTCCTCGCGACGTTCGCGGCTTTCCTGACGCGGGCATACGACCAGCTGCGCATGGCGTCGTATTCGCGGGCAAACCTGAAAATCGCGGGCTCGCACGCGGGCGTGAGCATCGGCGAGGACGGACCGTCGCAGATGGGGCTCGAGGACATCGCGATGTTCAGGACGATTTTCAACAGCGTTGTCCTTTATCCCTGCGACGCAGTGTCCGCGGAAAAACTTACATTGCTGAGCGCGAACCACGACGGCGTATCTTACTTGCGGACAACGAGGCCGAAAACGCCCGTGATTTACGGCAACGACGAAGAGTTCGCAATAGGCGGCTCGAAAGTTCTGTGCAGCTCGGGCAGCGACGCTGTAACAATCGTAGCAGCGGGCATAACCGTGCACGAGGCGCTGAAAGCCTATGAAGAACTGAAAAAAGAAGGGATCAATGTGCGGGTCGTTGACTGTTATTCTGTGAAGCCACTGGACAAGAAAACTCTTCTGCGCGCAGCGGAAGAAACCAAGGCGCTGATAACCGTGGAGGACCATTACCTCGAGGGCGGCCTGGGCGAGGCCGTTGCTTCGCTGTCGCTCAGCAAGCCGCTACATATGCTCGGCGTTCATAGGATGCCGCACTCGGGCAAGCCGGAGCAGCTCATGGCCGAGCAGGGAATAGACAAGGACGGAATCGCGCGGAAAATCAGGGCGCTTGTGCACTAATTCCAATAAGAATATTTCTTTCAGAAGGACACCCTTTATATTTATGTGATAACATATAGAGCGAATGGCTGCCGTGATTTCTGCAGAAAAAAAGAAAGAAATGCTACCTTTTATTAAAAATAATTTTGGAAAGCTATCGCAACGGAAGATAGCACGGAAACTCGGAGTTGGAAAAACGGCAATAAACCGATGGTCTCTTGAGCTAGGATTCAAATACCGAAAACATACAGTCAATGAAAATTTCTTCGATATATAGAATCCAAATATGGCCTATATACTTGGTTACATTTATGCTGATGGGAACATAGCATGGGATCCGAAAAAAGGTTATCAGACCGTTACAATAACTGCAGCGGCTAAGGACAAGGGCCATATTGAGAATGTAAGAGAAATACTTTCAAGTACAAAACCGCTTCTTTTGGGTGAAAGGACAAATTCTTACAGGTTGATTGTAAATAGCAAGAAACTATCAAAGACTTTAATGAAATTAGGTGTCAAGCCAAGAAAATCCCTCACAGTAAGATTTCCTAGGGTTCCGGAAAAATACATAAGACATTTTATCAGGGGAGTTATTGACGGCGATGGTACAGTTAGATACCTTGACAGAAAAAGAAGCCCCTATTTTGAAATTCAAATATCTTCGGGTTCCCGGAAATTTCTGAAAAAAATGGCAAAAATTGTCAAGCAATATATCGGTATTGATGCCAGACTGAGAAAATCGAAGGGAAACACGTTTATACTACAGTATTCGTGCAGCAGAGGTACCAAACTCGCGGAATGGATATATAAAGATTCCAAATTACGTTTAGAAAGAAAATTTGATCAATACAAAATCGCAATGGACAGAAAAGATATTATTCTAGGGGGTGGTCATGGGCTATGAAGAGACTCTTCACTTCAGAATCGGTAACTGAAGGCCATCCTTGACAAGATTTGCGACCAGATAGCGGACACGCTGCTTGACGAGCTGATAAGGCAGGACCCGAACTCGCGCGTGGCCGTGGAAGTCATGACGACGCTCAGCCTTATTGTCGTCGCAGGCGAAGTGACGACGAGGGGATACGTTGACGTGCAGGGAACCGTGCGGAAGGTCGTGAGGGAAATCGGATACAACAAGCCGGAATACCTTTTCAACGTCGATAACTGCACGGTGCTCGTTTCATTGCACGAGCAGAGCCCGGACATCTCGCAGGGCGTCACGGCTTCGGCAGAACGAGAACAGGGCGCGGGAGACCAGGGAATGATGTTCGGCTACGCGTGCAACGAGACGCCGGAGTTCATGCCGTTCCCGGTTGTATACGCGCACAGGCTCACGCAGCGCATGGCCGAGGCGCGCAAGAGCGGCGAGATAAAATGGATCCGCCCCGACGGGAAATCGCAGGTAACCGTGGAATACGAGAACGGGAAGCCTAAAAGGATAGAGACAGTTGTCATCGCCGTCCAGCACGATCCTGACGTGAGCACCGAGCAGCTCCGCGGCGACGTGATAGAAAAGGTAATCAGGCCCGTGTGCGGGAAATGGATCGACAAGGACACTAAGTTTTTCATAAACGAGACCGGGCGCTTCGTGCTCGGCGGGCCCGTGGCCGACTCCGGCCTGACGGGCAGGAAAACCGTCGTGGATACCTACGGCGGCATGGGCGGCTCGGGAGGCGGCGCCTTCAGCGGCAAGGACCCGACAAAGGTCGACCGTTCCGCCACCTACATGGCCCGCCACATCGCGAAGAACCTGGTCGCGGCGGGAATCGCCGACAAGTGCGAGGTGCAGCTCGCCTACGCCATAGGCGTCGCGAAGCCCGTTTCAGTTAACATAAACACTTTCGGCACGGCGAAGATAGCGGAGGAAAAAATACTCGAGCTGATAAACAAGCACTTCGACCTGAGGCCCGCGAAGATAATAGAATACCTTCAGCTGCGCAGGCCGATATACAGGAAAACGTCGTGCTACGGGCATTTCGGCCGCAACGACGCGGATTTCTCGTGGGAAAAAACGGACGTCGCTGCTGTCCTCCGCAAGGAAGCGGGATTGTAACGGAAATATGAGAATGCTGCGAAACAGCATGTTTATTCTTGAAACCGACATCTCATAGATACGCGAAGTCGTTACAGCGCCAGAAGTAAGAGTGCCTTACTTGCAGATCACGACGTCCTGGTTCCCGGGCGCAGTGATTTTCAGCTTCTCGGGATTGTCGCACGAGCTCCCCAGGGTGCACGAAAGAGTCGCGCCCGGCGATATCGCGTCCGCGGCAGTGCATCCGGCGCCGCTCAGCGTCGTCGAGACGTCGTCGACGAACGCCGCAAGCTCGCTTATCCTCACGGCGCGCGAGCCGATGTTCCTGAGAGTGACCGACGTCGCCTTTGCGTTGTCGATCCTGATCTTCTTTTCCTGCGCCGCGAACTGCTCGACGGTCTGGTTTTCCGCCCGCTCCGCCGATATCGAGGCCACGCGCGAGAACCAGACGAACGCGAATCCTACCATGGATATCGTTATCAGAAGGAGCAGTATAATCGCTATTATGGGAGTGATACCCTTTCGCATAGTTCTAATTTATTTCCCCCATATAAATACTTTTTTAGCCGACAATCTCGGAATCGCGTCCTTCAGCAGTTATGCTTGCACATTTTAATCGCGCTAATCACGCGTTTTCGCGAAAGTCAAAACTTTTTTCCGCGTTTTGCAGCGAAAATTGCACAAATTATTTAAATAAGCTCAACAAATAAACTAATATCAAATAATTCAGGTGAGTTCACATGGCAAAGAAAAAAAGAAGAAAGTAATTTGACAAGATTTTTTGTTTTGGTTTAATTGAGATGAATTAAATTTTTTAATTTCATGAAAGCCTTCCTTCTGAAAGCATCCTGTAATTCCTGCGAACCGATTCCTGCAGAGCGGCAATTTCCTCGGCGCTGAAGGAAAGCTTTTTCTGCAGCGAGAGGTATCGCTCGACGGGCTCGAGGCGCGGCCTCCTTGTCAGGGTCAGTTTCTTGTTCTCGACTTCGTACAGCGGCCAGACGCCCGTCTCCACGGCAAGGCGCGCGACTTCCACGGTCATGGAAGGGTCGAACGACCACGACGCCGGGCACGGCGTCAGCACCTCGATAAACCTGAAGCCGCTCAGCGCCGCTGCCTTGCCGAGCTTGGCGGCGTAATCGTCGGGATGAGCGATGCTCGCAGTGGCGGCGTAGGCGCAGTTCAGCGCCACGCTTTTTGCGAGGCTCCTTTCGTTCTTGTGCGAATGCCCTAGGGATGCGGAGCCCCTGTTGTTGTAGCATATGTAAATGACATTGTCGTTGCGGCCGGCGGCTGCTATGACGTCCGCCAGATGCATGAAAGTCGCGGTATCGCCGGCGTAGGCGACAATCCTTTCCACAGTCTTGCTGCCCTGCATCGAGCGTGCCAGCGCGGACGCGGCTGCGGCGGCGTTGAGGCCGCAGTTGACATAAGGAACGTTGAAGGAAGTCTTGGGATACTTCGCGAGAAGCGACATCGAGCCGTCGCTATTGACAAGAACGCAGCGCCCGAGAACCTGCAGGGCAAGCTTGAGGCCGAGCTGCTCCCCGCAGCCGGGGCATGAACTCCCGACGCCGAAGACGTCTTTCGCGAGAAGCGGCACAACCTGCTGCGCAGGGCTTTTCTCATCCTCGGCCATGCCTCATATCTGCAGGCGAAAATTTATAAAGAGCCGCGCCGCGGGCGCATGTTATATAAGCCTTGCGCGCGTAATAATGCACGGCTATGAAGAGACTGTCCCAGAGGGAGCGAAAGCAATGACCACCAAGGGTAGCTCCTGAGCCGCTATTTTTCATTCGTCGGTGACTGCCACGAAAATCTTCATAACTTCGGGCACTGGAGAAGGCGCGACTGCGCTGTCAGCTTTCCACCGCGCCCTGAGAAGCGCCGGCATCCACAACCTGAATCTCGTCCTTTATTCTTCCGTGGTCCCGTCGGGAACAGAAATCATCGAAGCTGCTGGCAAGCCTTTCACGAGGCATTTCGGCGCGCAGGGCAACGTGGTCCTCGCGAAGAGCGTCGCGCTGAAACTGGGCGAGAAGGCAGTGGCTGGGATAGGCTGGGTCATGGACGAGGGAGGGAAAGGCTATTTCGTCGAGCAGAAAGGGCATTCGTTCGATGAAGTGGAGACGGAAATCAAGAAAAGCCTGGACGACATGCTGCTCGAAGAAAAGGATGTCAGCGGCGGGCTGCGCTTCGGCTCAAGAATCGAGGAAATATCGTGCAAGGGGAAGCCTGCGGCCGCAGTCGCGGCTGCTATTTATAGCGTAACGCCGATAGGATAATATGCGCCGCGGCAAGGAATTCTACGACAAGAATTACCAGAAAGTCATGGAACTGCATAAGCAGGGAAAGGGTGCCAGGGAAATATCATCTGAATTGAAGATTTCTTATTCCGCCGCTTACCACTGGGTCAAGGGGCTGAGAAAGCCGAGCGCAGGCAACGTCACGGATTTCCTCGCGTTCCTGCGCACTAAAGGACCCACTCCCGCAGCGGAGATAAAGCAGCAATTTCAGAAGCACAACGAGCTGTTCCTCATAAGCGGCAAGCGCGGCGAGCCGGTAAAGCGATATATCTTAAGCCGGAAGCTCAGGGATTACGGGACATGGTATTTCCTCGAAGGCCAGGAAGACCTGCTCCGCAGCAGGATCAGGCACATGTTCGAGACGATAAAGAGCTTTGCCGACAAGGCGAAGGAAGCTGATTTGCAATGAGAAAAGTAAGGACCGGAACGTATAAGCATTTCAAAGGCGGAATTTACGAAGTCATCGGCACGGCAAGGCACACCGAGACGATGGAAGAGCTTATTCTTTACCGGGATTTGAAGAAGTCAAAACTTTGGGTAAGACCTAAAGACATGTTTTTCCAAAAAGTTGTCGCCAATGGAAAGGAGCTCCCAAGGTTCGAATTTGTCAGGTAATGCGCTTTACTAGAACCAGACCGTCTCGGGCTTCTCCTGCTTCTTCAGCTTCGCAAGGACGTCGGCGAAGCTTTTCTCGTCCAGCGCGTTGTAGCTGACGAACGACGAGCAGAAATTATGCACGCTCTTCAGCTCGTTGTGCAAAAAGCCCGAAGCGCCCAGCGAGACTCCGCGGTCTATCACGGCTATTTTCTTCGCGTTCTTCAGCGCGTCCGCGACATCCTCGGACGGCCACGGCCTCGCGACGCGCATCCGCAGAAGGCCCACTCTCTCGCCCTGCTGCCTTGCCTTGAGCACGAACGACTTGGCCGCAGAGGAATAGAAGCCTGCCGTGACAAGAACGTAGTCGGCGTCGTCCGAGTGGAATCTTTCAACGGAACCGTAGCTGCGGCGGAACTTCTCGTACCACTTTTCCCCGACGCCCCTTATCATTCTCTTCGCGTTGAGCATCGCGAGCTGCTGCTGCTCACGGAATTCCTGGTATCCTTCGAAAACAGGGGAGCCGAAGGTGCCGTTGTCACGAAGCTTCCTGGGCATACGCAGGCTTGGCAGCAGATTATCGATGATTTTTTTGTTCGGGACGTTCACGACCTCGCGCATGTTCGCTATCCCGTCAATATTCACAACAGCCGGCAGCAGAACCTTGCTGTCCTCGCATATCCTGTAAGCCATTACGACGCTGTCCAGCGCTTCCTGCGGACTTTCTGCTAAAAACATGAGCCATCCCGCGTCGCGCAGCGCGAACACGCCCGTCAGGTCGGTCCTTGTCGTGAACGTGCCGACGGCGCGCGAGAAATTCGCGGCGACAAGCGGCATCCTCATGAAGGAAGCCTTCTGCACCTCGTCCAGCGCATGCATGTTCGAGGACGCGAGGAACGAGCGTTTTTCTGCTATCGTTGCCGCCATGGCGTAAGCGAGCTGCCCGCTCTGGCTTTCAACATCAGCGTAATCGCAGGGATGGATTTTCTTCAGCGCGTCCAGGCATTCCGCGGCCAGCGGCGCCGGCAGGACCGGCACTGACGCTACGCTGCACAGGGCGGCGGCATGCGCCGCGGATTCGTAATAACTCAGAAGCTGGTTTGCCATGAAATTACCTCAGATGTTCTTCTCCTCGAAAATCGCCGAAACGGGGCAGACCCGCAGGCACACAAGGCAGCCGGTGCACCTGTCGTAATTTATCTGCGGGTAGCCGTCCTTCCTGACATCGAAGGCATTGTGCGGGCAGAACACGACGCAGCTGTAGTCCTTGGTGCAGGTCTTGAGGTCTATCTTCGGGGTGAAGACGCGCCACTTGGAGACGTCGGGCTTGTCGGGCTCGCCGCCGACTGGCAGCTTCTTTTCGTCATATTTCATTTCACCCTCGCTTTTCATGCTCTCACTAATTCCTCTTCGCGTTCCTGTAGCCGTCATCGAACGCGCGGAAGTTGTCCTGCTGCAGAGGGACCTGCATGAAGCCTTTCAGGTTCTTCATGGTGACCTTCGGGTACAGCTTCGCGAGGGCCCCGAGCATCGCGGTATTTGGCATGACAGTCCTCAGATAATTATAGGATATCTCGTTGGCGTTCAGGAAGTACGACTTCAGCGAAAGCTTTTTCAGCAGCGGGTGCTTGACGTGGTCCTTGGAGTTAAACACCACCACAGCTTTCTCGCTGCACTGCCTCAGCACGCCGTCCAGGGGCAGCGTCATGTCGAAGACAAGCAGGAAATCCGCCTTGGGAAGGTCCTTGCTGAGGAGCGGCTCCTTCTCGGCCTTCACATAGCCCTCCACGGGGAAGCCGCGCAGCTCCATCCCGGATATCACAAAGTCCTGGACCTGCGCGCCGCCGGCGAACAGGGCGCTGCCAAGGATTCTTGTCGCTGTTTCTACTCCCTGCCCGCCCCTGCCGTAAAGAAGGAAACTGACCATCGTGCATACTTTGGTAACTAAGTTATTAAAAGAGTGATGATTTTCCAGCTATTTTATTGCATGAAATGCAGTCAATACAACATGGAACTGAAGGTTCCATGTGTACACAAAGACCTTTGGTCTTTGTTGTACTACGGCTTTTAAGCCGTTATTATACTTC
>JACQIH010000007.1 GCA_016198625.1 Candidatus Aenigmatarchaeota archaeon | reverse complement strand
TCAAGGTTGTTGTGGTAGCTGTAGTTCTCCGGACAGTAGAGGGTCGCGCGAATCTCTTCAGTATTTTCAGGCACGAAAATATTGTGCGCGCGTGAATAGTTGCCGACGCTTGATGACACTGTATAATTTATCTTACCGAGCAGCCGTGAGACATTTACAACGCCCGCTCCGTAGCTATTGTTTTTCTCGCGTCCGTCCGCCGTGTTCATCAGCAGCGCCTTGAATTCTTCCGGCGTAAGGTTGCTCCTCGCCTGCAATGCGAGCGCGGCGATGCCCGCGATGTGCGGCGCGGCCATGCTCGTCCCCGAGAATGTTGAAAACCCGCCTCCATTGTTCAGCGAAGTAATCGGCTCGCCCGGTGCGGCGATGTCGGGCTTTATCCTGCCATCCTTCGTCGGGCCGCGGCTGCTGAAACCGCTTATCGCGTTTCTTGTCGTGCCTGATTTCCCTGTTTGCGACGACCCTACGGTTATTGCCTTGTGCGACAATCCTGGACTCAATATGGAAAAAGAAGAAGTCCCGCTGTTCCCTGCAGCGACAATGATTATCTTCCCCTGATCTACGGCGTAATCCAGCTTCTGCGAAAGCGCATCGCTTCCGTCGTTATTGCTGTCAGCGCCGCCCAGGCTCAGCGTCAGCACATGCGCGCCCTGCGCGATGCACCAGTCAATGCCTGCCATCACATCGGAATCCACAGCGGACCAGTTCTCGCCGTCGTAATTGGAAAACACTTTCGCGTTGAGAATCAATGAGCCGAACGCCACACCTTTGTAAGTGCTGTTGTTGCTTGCAACAATCCCTGCTACATGTGTCCCGTGGTTCGCGCCATCCTGCGTGCTGTTGCTATCCAAATCATCTGTAATAAAATCCTTCTCAGCAACAACCCTGCCGAACAGTGCAGGATGACTGCTGTTCATGCCCGTGTCGATGACACATACCTTGACGCCGGAGCCGTTGTAGTAGGGCCATGTCTGGTTCGCGCCGATAAGCGGGGCTGAAATATCCAGCAGCGGCTGACTTTTCCGCTCAAGCCATACCCTTTTCACCGCAGCGGAGCTTTCCAGAAAAACAAGGTTGCTTCTGCTTATGTTGGCCGAATAAAACCCGCCGGTGAAATTCTCGTATTCCACGGATGCCGAGGCTATCAGCGGCAGCGCGCTTTCGTCCGCCTTGACAATAACCTTCACGTAGTCGCCGCTTTGCAAATAAATTGACGGCTCTATTTTGTCGGCGGACGCGATTGCGGACAAAGCCAGGACAGCAAGAACAAAGGCAGCGATTCTCATTTTACAAATAAAGAGAATAAAATTATTTTAACCAAAATATGGAATAAAGTTCCGCATTAAGGATAATTCTGAGAAGTTCCTACCGACGAAACATTTTTCTGAAAGTTTCCGTCATACTTTTTCATACACTTTTGCATCACAAGGCAATTACGCTTGCAACTTCATAGTGATTAAATCGCGATTATATCGCCGCAATAAAGCTTATAAGCGGACGTTACCAAGGAAAAAGTAATGTCTGAAGGCGTGGGTGTGGAAAGGAAGATAATCACGCTGCTGGACAAGCGGCTGCTGTCTACTTCTCAGATTGCAAAAAAGCTCAGAATGCGCAGGGAAGTAGCTACCGGCTATCTTGAAGCGCTCGTCCACCAGGGCAAAATAAAAAAGGAAAAGGTCGGGCGCTCGAATATTTACACAATTTACCGATAGTGGAACAAATATATACGGGAAAAATCAATAGTTAAGAAGGATGTCGTTGCGAATGGATATGCGAAAAGGCGTTGTCAAGGGGTTCGTCGCAGTCAGCGCAGTCTTCATGCTCGCGCTAGCCGTCTTTTTCGTCGCCAACTACATTTTCACGGCATTCGCCTCGGTCACGCTCGTATCCAACAAGGTCGGTTTCCTTGCGAACGCGACTTTTGACACGAACCAGACGGATATAACAATAAACCTTACCATAAGCCTGGGCAACATGACAGGCCTTGGCGTTCCTGTACAGGCAATAGACATCAACCTTTCAGAAGCCGGCTTCGGGAACATAAGCGCCGAGCAGATAAGGTGTCCTGACAATGTCACGACATGGGATAATTCTACTCCTTTATCAGGCGTCCTCCGCTGCGCGAACACGACGGGCAACACGCTGGAAGGCAATATCCAGATAATGATACGCAACCTGTCCGCGCGCTCAAGCCCCGGAATTCCCACGTTCAACGTGAGCGCAAAGAGAAACTCTTCCATACTCCTTGAAAACAGCACCGCTGTGCAGGTGACATTCCTTGAGCTGCAGGCTTCGTCTTCCCTCAACGACACGACTTCAGGCATCCACGAGCAGCGCAGCTATAACTTTACCATAACAAACAACGCGACAGACGGGGACTACTTCGACACCATAGACCAGATAAGGATAGATTACACGGGCTCCGGCTTCACCGACACGGGCGGCGGCAATGTGACGTGTCCGAAGATCCCTGCAACGACCGGCGTGCAGTGGGACAGGTCGAACAGCTCCGCTGCCAATACAATAACCTGTTCGAAAGGTGGAAGCGCCGAGGTTTTGGGCAAGGGCTCATC
>JACQIH010000060.1 GCA_016198625.1 Candidatus Aenigmatarchaeota archaeon | reverse complement strand
GGCGAGCGCAGCATGTTCGCTATGAGGATTATGTCCGTCGCCTTGAAGCTCGTGGGAGGCACGCCGAGGTCGTTGACTACGCGGTCGAAAACCCCGTAAGCCGAGTCGCCGTGTATGGTGCCGGCCACGACATTGGCGAGCGCGCCTATGCGCATCGCCTCGTACAGCGCTAGCGCTTCGCGCGAGCGTACTTCTCCTACAATCAATGCGGAATCGCCCAGGCGCAGCGCAGCGCGCAGCGCTTCCTCTGCCGGCAGCTCGGTTTCCACTCTAGTTATCACAGAGCGAGATTTCAGTCTTTCGACGTTGTAGCCGAGGCCGCGAAGCTGTTCAATAGGTAATTCTAAAGTGTCTTCAACCGAAACAACCCTGATTTTCGGCATTATCTGGACCATGCACGCGCCCAGAAAGCTGCTCTTTCCGGAAGACCTTGTTCCTGCGATGAGCATCGTGCGCGCGCCGTCGATGAGGAACCACAGCAGGCCCGCGGAGAACGGGTCTATCATCTTGTTCTTTATGAAAAGCGGGAACGTCCACGGCTTGTCGCGGTGGCGGCGCAGCGCGAAGCCGAGCCCGTCCGGAGAAAGCGAGCGCGTTATTGCCGCGACCCTTGCGCGGCCTCCCGGCACGGCAAGCTCTGTATCAAGGACAGGATTTGCCTCGTCCAAAGGCCTTCCGGACAGGAGGCGAAAGCGCGTCGCCCACGATTCCGCGTCTTCCCTGCTCGGCACGATGTTTGTCTCGCATTCCTCGTACGTGCCGTGGAAAATGAACACAGGCGAGTTGCCTACGGGCGAATTCACCGCGATGTCCTGTATATTCTCGTCTTCGAGCAGCAGTTCAAGCGTGCCGAGCCCTGCAGTGTAGCGCGTCAGTATGTCGGCCAGTTCCTGCAATCTTTTTTCTGAAATTTCCAGCTTGTTCACCTTCGCGAGGTCGCGCAGCATGTCAAGTCCGATGCGGTAAAGGTTCTCGCGCAGGCGGTGCGGCTCCTGTAATTCAATTTCACGCGGCTCGTGCTTGCCTATGTAGCGCCGCGCGTTGTCCAGCAGCGTGTATTCCTCCTCCGCAAGCCGGAACTCCGGCGGAATGAGATGGTAAAGCTTGCGCGTCCTGCCGCGGAGCTGGTATATTTCCGCGATGCTGTCTCCTACTGCGTATCGCTCCACGAGCTCGGCGTTCGGGGGCGGCAGCGTCATGTAATGCGTGTACATGAAGTTGGGGCGCACCGTGGGATGGAACAGTTTCCTGTACAGGAGACGGTTCTTGTGCTCCGCAAGGTGCGGCTTCGCCCTTTGTATCAGCGCGCAGTTGTCCAGCAGCGCCTGTATGGGGAGCAGCGTATTATTCAGATAGTGCTGCAGGCAGCTCCGCCGCAAGTCATCGTATTCGCGCTGGCTGCGCACGCCCACGTGCCGGGCCTCGCGCAGCAGCCACTTGTAGGCTTCGATAGGGTCGTAGCGCATTTCCGCTACGAATTTCTGCAGGAACTCGTAGCGCGGCGCGGCGTCGTTCTCGCAGCCGCGCGTGACGATGTTCTTGAACCCGATTACCTCTTTCATGATGCGCTCCAGCGCGACTGCAATTTCCAGCAGCATTTTTGCTTCGTCGAAATCGTACTCGTGCTCCCTGCTGTCCGCGAGGACGATCCTTACGAGCTTCTTTATTTCCATGAGCTTGTCTATGGTCATCGCCATCCATATCGGGTAGTCCTCTATGCTGGCGCCGTAAATGCTGTTCAATACATTAAGGCGGATGCGCTGGTTTTCCTCGTCGTACTCGTACGAAGCCATGACTGATATATGGTGGGACTCGCTAAATAAACTTTATAGTTCCGCCGCGGCACGCGACAAATTTTTCTCCGCTTCGGGCTAACCTTAATAAGCGGGGAGAAACAAGAATAGCTCATGATAGTCGGAGGTATCGGAACCGACTAAATAGAACATAATACGATGGGTTCTGATATGGCCAAGGAAGACACGTCGCGTATTTATTCCATTCTGCAGGAGCTTGTCAGGCGCAGCAGCGAGTTCAGCAGCAGGATGCGCATGCTCGAGCAGCGCCTCGACGCCGTTGAAGGAAGGCTGGCTTCGCTCGAATCGTCGTCGCTCGAAAGGACGAAAAAGGTGAATACGAAGTTCGTGGAAGCCGATGTCACGCTGAGGAACCTCAACGACGAGGTCCTCAGGATAAAGAACGTGCTCGAGAAGATAAACAGGCAGATAGGGAAGTTCGCGAGGAAGCGCGACGTGCGCGAGGTCGAGAAGATGCTCGAGCTCCTCGGGCCCGCGGGCAAGCCGCTCGAGGAAGAAGTCGAAAGCTAGATTCTGCAACGTATTTATAAGGGGGATAACAAAATAGAAGTAGAGGCAGGATTCATGCTGTTTTTCGGAAAAAAGAAGCAGGAGCAGGCGCGGCCGACGCCGGTCGAGGACGTCGAGCGGATGTCCAAGATGGGCATGAGCGACCGCGACATTATCAGGTACCTCAAGAACGAGGGATATTCTTATCCGGAAATCGAGAAAGCCATGATGTCGGCGGTCAAGAAAGGGGTCGGCGAGCCAGTTCCGCAGGCCGCGCAGGCATCGGCTGCACCGGCGCAGAGAGCCGAGCAGATGCCCGAGCTCCCGGAACTCCCGGACATAAGCCAGGCAACGCCCGCCACCGTTGAAGAGCAGCTCGGCCTGGGGGAGCCTGAACTCGAGATAAATCCCGAGGTCATTGTCGAAGAGCTTGTGGAAGGCGTTGTGCAGGAAAAATGGCAGAAGTTTGAAGAAAAAACAGGCAAGCTGGAGGAAGAGCTGAACAGGCTGCGCGCTGATATGCAGCAGTGGTCGCACCGGCTGGAGTCAGCGAAGCACGAGAGCGGCGGCAAGGAATCCGACGCGAAGGTCCACGAGCTCGGCGAGCAGATGGAAGAGTTGCAGGCGCGCGTCGGCGGCCTGGAAAAGGCGTTCAAGCAGTTCCTGCCGGCGCTGACGAAGAACATAGAGTCCCTCTCGCGCATGATCCACGAGATGAAGGAAAAGCGCGGCGTCGTGGAAGCGGAAAGTTAATACTCTTAAAGAGGGAATGAGGTTAGAAGGAGAGAACCGTCAGGTTCTTCTCCTCTGAAGGGATTGTTATGAAACTAAGCAAGGAAAAATATCTCGGGCTGACGATGCTCTTTTTCGGCATTTACCTGGTTTCTATTCTTTCCCTGTCGAACAGTTTTGTCATTAATGCACTGGGCGGCTATCTGGACCTCTTTGTGACGTTCCTCTCGCTGACTTCCTGGGTCGTTGCTGTTTTGGCTCTGGCCACTTCCTACCACTACCTTAAAGAAGAGAAACAGAAAAGGAGATGAGATGATGAAGCTGAACAAGGAAAACACGCTTGCTGCTACCCTGTTTTTCCTCGGCGTCTCGGCGCTGAGCGTCGTGTTCCTTTCCGTCTATTCCGCGCTTTTCCCTTTCAGCGAGGGCGTGCTCGGATTCGTCGCCACGCTTTACCTGGCATCCATGCTGCTGACCGGAATTTTCTCGCTGCTCTGTTTCTGGCAGCATGTGAAGGGGAAGAAGAAGTAAAGCGGAAAATCGGAAAGTTATGGCGGATTCTTCTTTAAGGGTCCAGAAGAAGTGAAGCTCCGTCTTACTGATTATGATCTATTTTTGATTACCCTTTCATCAGGAACCCGATTGCAACCCCGACGACGACAATCATCAGGACGATTCCCCATGTCGTGTCAGTTACCTTTATGCCGAAGCCCGCGCCGGCCGCGACGAAGAACACAATAACGCCTACCGCTATCAGAACCCACTTGATTTCCGTGCCGCTGAGCATCTTCGAGACGTCGCCGCCGGTCATGGCAAGGAAAAGGATTATCACGAGAAGCCCCGCTAGAATCACGGCTCCCAGCCCGAACAGGGTTGAAAAGAATGTGCCCACGGCGGGGCCTCCGAATCCCACGATGAAAAAAGCGAGGACAAGCGAGAGCCCGCCTGTTACCATCTTATCCTCGCCAAGAACCTTTGTCTTCAGCAGTATAGCATAAACGACCGTGAGTATGAAAAGGAAAGGCAGCAGAAATCCGAAGAAGCCCAGCGCCTCGAGGTTCATGACAAGGACTTCGAACGGATTGGGCATAATCCTTATTTTGTTTCCCTGTTTAAATTGTTAATCAGGGGATTCAGGGGATTCTGTAGATGTAAATCTGTTCTTTCTTCATGCTCTTCACGAGCTTCAGCTTCCTGCACCTGAAAATATAACTGACTACTCGCGCGCCTTTCTTGAGTTCTTTCAGGAATTTGTCTTCCAGCTTCCACACGGTTTCCTGCTGCAGGTGCATGAAAACCACGTCCGCTTCGCGCAGATCCGCGAGGAAAAAGCTGTTAAGGAAGACTTTTGCATTAGATTTCGCTTTCCTTATTTTATAGAGGGACAGCAAATAGCGGAGAAAATCAATCTCCACGCCGTAGGCACGCGCGCCTTTCTTCGCGGCGAGGATGATAACCCTGCCGTCGCCGGATCCCAGGTCATAAACGGTTTTGTTTCTCACGCTAACGGCGCTAACCATCTTCCTCACTTTGTCCATGGGCGCGGGCTCCCATATTGAGCCGAAATAATATGTGCCGTAGTAATACATGACAATGGAAAGCAGAATCGAGAAAGGTATGGCGACGAGCTTGTCTGAATTCACGGTGATTATCGCGAACAGGACGATAATGACCAGAAAAAGCCTGTAGCCAAAAGGCAGCGCCATTCAACAATTATTGGGAAGCAGGAATAAAAACAGCGTCAAGACTGTCTAGCTTATCCGCCTTCTTTCTTCTCGCCGGCTTCCTTCTTCTTTTTCGGCTCCTGCGTCACGAACCATGCCGATATGAGCACGACTATGACAGCGAATATGAGGACAGCCGCGTCGCCGCTGAGCGCGATGCCGAGGAAGCCGCCGCCCGTGGATGACAGGAACAGGACTATGGCTATCACGACCACGAGGCCGAGCGCCCAGGAGTTGTCGGACCAGTACGTAAGGTCCTTGCCGAGCAGCGCCGCGAAGAGAAGGACGACGAGTATGCCTGCCAAAAATACCGACGTTCCGCCGAAGAAGTTTATGAAGAAAGCAGCAAG
>JACQIH010000061.1 GCA_016198625.1 Candidatus Aenigmatarchaeota archaeon | reverse complement strand
GGATTGATTTTTATATACTCCTTCTGACCAAATAACGAATAAAGAACTTTTCAGAAAAGTTCTATCAAAACGGCAGGACATGATTAATATGCCCGACATCGGCGAGCTCGAGAAGCGCATAGAAAGGCTGGAAAGCACGATAAGGAACAACTATTCCATCGTCGACAAGAGGCTCGCTTCCCTGGAATCGAGGAAACTGGCGGTCGCGAAGACGCCTCCGGCCGAGGAAGAGCCCGTCATAGTCGAGGGGAAGGACAGGCTGCAGAACCTCGAGGACATGAGGGAGCGCCTGCAGGAACTCGAGGACTTGCTGCTGTTAATAGAGCTGGAAAACACCAAGCTGAGGGAAGGGATATCCGGAAACGGCGAGCTCCATCCTGCCGTTACTCCGGACATCGCAGAGCGCCTGGGCAGGATAGAAGAGCAGCTTTCGTTCTCCAGGCAGGAAGGGAACGTCGAGGAACGGCTTCACGCCCTGGAAAGAAAAATGGAGCAGTCGGGCGCGCTGGAGAAAAGGATAAACGAAATCCACGAAGCGGCAAGGAGAAAGCCGGATCACGAGCAGGTCGCGGAGAAGATGGGCGAGCTGAAGAGGGAGCACGAAAGCGAGCTGGCAAGGCTGCACGAGCGCATAGAAAGAATCGAGAAGGCTCCCAAAGTGGTCACACGCGTCGAAAAGACGCAGCCGCACAAGGACGAGAAAAGCATCCTGGAAGAAGTGCAGATGATTTTGAAAAATAAGTAAAGCAAGTAAGAAAGCAGATGGTAGTAGGGAGCGAAGAAAAAGAAAATCGAGAATTTCATATTGAAGACGAACAATTCATTTCCACCTTGATGGAATAACAGGTGCAAACATGTCCGGCGATAGGGAAATCGAGCAGGCGATAAAGGCGATAGCGCTGCACGTAAAGAACGAGCTGGGCAGGCTCGAGGCTGGGATGCCGGCGGTCGCGGAAAAACTATCTGCGCTCGAGAAAACCCAGAACGAAACGAAAGCGGCGCTCCAGGAGCTTGGCGGGCTGAAAAAGCAGGTCGAATACATCAAGGCCTCCTCGAGCCCGGAAAGGCTAGGCAAGCTCGAAGGCTATGTCAAGGGCGAGATAACAAGGCTCAGCCAGGAGCTCGAGTCGTCGAAAAGGCACGACTACCCGAGGATGCAGCAGTCGGCCGAGGAGCTCGCGAAGAGGTTCCAGGAGATTGAGAGCGACTTCTCCGGCAAGATATCAAGGCTGCACGCGATGGAGGAGCAGATAAAGGCGAGGATGGACCAGATGGACGCGGACATCTCGGGCAAAGTAGGCAAATTTTACGCGCACATTTCCGATACCGAGAGCAGGAAGCAGCAGTTTGATGCTGAATTGTCAAAAAAACTGGGCGACATCGACAGCAGGCTCGCGCAGAAAGTTCAGGAGATGGACAGCAGCCTTGAGCAGCGCGTGAAGAGGATAGAGGCAACCGACGTCGCGGCGATACACAAGAGGCTTGACGCTTTCGAGGAGCGCTCGCGGAACCTGCTGAACAACGAGCGGAGGATGGAAACCCTAGAGGACGAAGTGAAGAAGCTCGAGGAAATACGCCAGCTGCTGCAGGACGAGAGCGCGTTCCGCGCCTCGATGGAAAAGAAACTCAGGGACATGGAAACGAGGCAGAGGGAAAGGCCTGCGGTCCCTGAAACGGAGATAAGCGCAATAGTCGCGCGGCGCCTCGAGGAATTCGCGCGCGTGCTCGACAGGAAATTCCCGGAGCTGGTCACGCGGGACGAGTTCGCTAAGTTCGCCGCCGATGTCGACGGCAGGATACGCTACATAGAGGCCCCGGACACCGCGGCCATAGAAAAAAGGATCGACTCCGTGGAAAGGAAACTGGACAGCCTGGTTTCCGTCCTGAAAGACCTCCTTGACAGGATGCCCGTAGTCGTCGAGTAGAATAGCAGGAAAGAGCGCCCCTTCTCTTTCTGAAGAAGCGCCCCTCTTGTTCTTGATGAAGCCTTTTAAGATTTGTTTCTAAACTTCTAGCATGCGCGTCGAGGAGTACATCAACAAACAGCTGCGCAGGCGGAAGCTTCACTTCCCTCTCATCGATCCCGACCCGGGAAAGAACAGCATCGAGAAAATACGCCGAATCGCCGAGATGCTGGAGGAATTCGGGAGCGACGCGGTCCTTGTCGGCGGCTCCACGGGCGTGGAAGAGAGAAGCCTTGACAGGGCGATAGCCGCGATAAAGAAACATTTCACGAAACCGGTCATACTTTATCCGGGAAGCGCGCAGGGCATTTCGAGGCGCGCCGACGGGATACTGTTCATGTCATTGCTGAATTCTTCCGACCCTTTGTGGATAAGCGGCATGCAGGCTGCAGGCGCGCCCGCTGCGAAGAAATACAAGATCGAGCCGCTGCCGATGGCCTACCTCATCGTCGAGCCGGGGATGAAAGCCGGCGAAGTGGGCAAGGCGAAGCTGCTGAGAAAAGCGGACGAAGCCGTTTCCTACGCGCTGGCGGCGCAGTACATGGGCATGCGCTTCGTGTACCTCGAAGCCGGCTCGGGCGCTTACAAGACCGTGCCCGACGAGATGATAAGGTCGGTCAGGAAGGAAACGGATGTCAAGCTCATAGTAGGCGGCGGCATCCGCGACGCAGAAACCGCGAAGCAGAAATTGCGCGCGGGCGCCGACATCATCGTGACGGGGACAGTTTTAGAGGACAGCGGCGCCGAGCGGATAAGGAGCATCGTCAAAGCGATACACGGATTCAAATCGAAATAATAGAAATATAGTTTCGTAATATTTTATCAAGGGAATGAGGTTAGAAGGAGAGAAAAGGAGACCGAAGTTCCGCAGGAACTTCATGCTATTTCAGTTCTTCTCCTCTAAATTATCCCGACCTTCTGCAGCATGTTTTCCGCCTGCTTCCTCGTGATGTCGTACTTGTCCAGAATCGTGTAGCGCTCCCTGATTTTCGGCGCGAGCAGAAGGGCTTCTATCGCGGTATCGCGCTCTATGCCCGCTTCTTTTGCTGACGTCGGCAGGCCTAGCTGCTCCATGACTGCTTTAACCTTCAGCCAGTCCTTTTTCTGCAGGAACATGGAAATCAAAGCTCCAAGCGCGACCTGTTCGCCGTGGAGCGCCTTCGTCCCGAGCTTTTCCAGCGCGTGCGAGAAGTTGTGCTCGCTGCCCGAAGCGGGGCGCGAGGAGCCGTAGATGTTCATCGAGAACGCCGACGAGAGCAGGGACCAGAACAGTATTTCCATGCCATGAACGTCCTTGTTCCTGATGTGCCTGGAATGCTCTATCACCGCTTCGGCGCCGAGCAGAGACAGCCTCGCTATCACGCTGTTGTATTTTTCCTTCCCGGCTTCGTCGGCTATCCTCCAGTCCTCCACCGCGGAAATGTTTGAAAGCAAATCCCCCGCGCCCGCGGCGATGTAGCGGTAGGGCGCGCGCTTTATCGTGTTCAGGTCGGCGATGACCGCCTCGGGCTCCTTCGCTGTAAGGGAAATTTTCGCGCCCTCCTCGTCGATGACCGCGCGCGACGACATAAGGCCGTCGTGGCTCAGTATGGTCGGGAACGACACCCAGTTTATGCCCGCGAGAAAGGCCGCGTATTTAGTCGTGTCGATCACGCGGCCGCCTCCCATTCCGATCAGGAAATCGTAGTCGCCCACTTTCTTCGCGAGCGCCTCGAGGTATTTTTTTTCCAGGGATTGCGGCTTCACGAAATCGACGTTGAACGACGAGGAAATCTCGTCCCTCACGCTGTCGCCGATTATCTTCCTCACGTCGCTGTCGCAGACGATCGCGCAGCTGTCGCCGAGCCGCATGTTCGCGAGCATCGTATCGACCTTCCCTTTCACCGACTTCTCCACCAGAATCTTGCACGGGAAATTTACTATCATATCGAAATATACCTCGCTTTCGCATTCTTATCCTCAGATACATTGAAAACTGCGAGCTTTAGCTCGCAGATGAAATGCAATGTATCTGGGATGACATGCTCAAGAACCCACAACTTTAGTTGTGGGTTCATATTAGAGCATATCATTATGCTAATCCATCCTTCCGTTTCCCTTATGATATTCCGTTTCAAATCGGGAACAGCAGCATGAAAATGTTGCCGTAAAGGAGCGTCGCGACCAGCGTCAGGGCGAACGCGGGCACGAAGCGCACGCCTTCCTTCACCACGGCGTATTTTTCCTTCCTCTTGATCTCCCTGATCTCCTCCCTCGTCAGGCCGCGCCAGATCATCTTTTCCAAAACGTCTCCGGGCTTCAGCTT
>JACQIH010000056.1 GCA_016198625.1 Candidatus Aenigmatarchaeota archaeon | reverse complement strand
GTTCCTAAGGAACTTCAATCTGCTTTTGAAGGGGTCCAGAAAGAGGCTCTGCATCTTCGACGCAGCTGACTGAACTGAAAATAAATATGACAACCGGCGTTTCTGCGACCCCGAATGACTAGAAAGGTTATGGCGGGAAATCTTTAAATCTGAGAATTCCACTTATCTGTGCTTGTATAAGCGGAATTCTAGATGTAAAAGCATTGCTTTAGGCAATGGGTTTTAACATGCCGTCATGCGCGCTTCGCGAGCGCTGCTATTGACGACTCCATGTCCTTCCTAGCTTCCTCAAGGCCCTTCTTCGAGAGCGCAGTCGTCCTTTCGTAAAGGCCCTGCAGGTAAAACTCAGCAAAGACAGAAGAAAAGAATCCCTCTTCCTCTATTTTGGTCGTTACGGAGCCTTCCATGTCTATCTCGAGCGTCTTCTTCTCGTCTATTTCCGCGCTCATCGAGACGTTTATCCTGAACTGCGAGTAATCGTCGTAGCGCCTGACGACGTCGAACTCCATCTTCAGCCTCTTGCCGGGGCCGTCAGTTTCCAGGACGTTCTTCTTCTCGACCACTTCGCCGATATGCGAGGCTTTTTCGAGCAGCATCAGCGACGCCGAAAGCGGGTCGCTGACGTCGATGGCATCCGACTTAGAAAAAAGAATGTCTTCGATTTCCATAGACAAGACACCTACGGTTTCTTTTCCTTGATATCTTCCCTTATATGATGTTTTGCTAAAGCCGCAATAAATAGTTAGCGTTTCTCAGTCCCTGCATTCGCTGCACACATAAGCGCCTCCGACTTCCTCCGTATCGTCGGTGTAGTTGCCGCAGTTCTCGCACTGGGAAAAGCCCAGTTCCTCCTCTCCCCTGCCGGAGCGCGTACCGAGCTTCATCCTTTCCAGCAACGTTTCGACCAGCGCGGGCTCGACCTTCAAGATATCCGTCGCCGTCACGATGCCGACGAAGAGTTCCTTGTCGAACACAAGCAGCTTCTCGACCTTCTTCGAAACCATAAGGCGCGAAGCTTCCTCTATGGTCCTGTTGGGCGAAATCTTCACGAGGTCGGTCGTCATGATGTCCTCCACGTTGCCGCCTTTCTTTTCCGCCACGTATTTATGGACAATATCCGTGGAAGTGACGATGCCCTTGACGTGCTTCTCGCCCGTAATTACAACGGAGCCTATCCTGCTTTCCTTCATTATCCGAGCCGCGTTTTCCACGGACTCGCCCAGTTCCACGGTCTTCACGTTTCTCTGCATTATCTGGCCGACAAGGACGTTGTAGTTCATGGTAATTATTTACCTCCCATTCTTTTTAAGTATGTCCCGAAAAATCGCGCGTAATCCTCTTCGGTTATTTCCTTCGGCTTTGCGCCCGCTTTCCTCAGCTTCGTTCCGGTTTCCCTGTCGATCAGCCGGGCAAGCTGTTGCAAGAAGCCGAATTTCTCCGCGTGCTTCCCTGCCATGCCGTACTCGTGCTTCTTTTCAATGCCGTTCCACGTCCTGAACGGCGCCTCGTTATGCTGTATCAGGACTTCCAGCTTGTCCAGAAGACGGACAAATCTTGCCTCCCTGCTGCCAAGATTCTCGAACTCCTCGAGGATGCCGCCAATCTCTTTTCTCAGCCGCCTGTCAGAAATTTTTTCCAGCAGCTTCTGCACGCCCGCACGCTCCGCCGCCTCGCTTGCTTCGCTGGCCTTGAGCGCATGGGAGTCGCCGGAATATATCTCGCCGATGTCATGCAGCAGCGCCATCTTGAGGCATTTCTCGGTGTCCAGCCGCAGGCGGGAAGAAAGCGCGAGCGCCATGAGGGCTACGCGCCAGGAATGGTCCGCAACGCTTTCCCTGCGTCCCGAAGAAGTCCACGAATGCCGCAGCTCGCATTTCAGCTTCTCGGCAGCGTGCAGGAATTTCAGTATGTCATTCATGGGTTATAATTTTCGCGAAAGCATTTAATACGCCGGCGTGAAATTAAGCATATGGTGCATAGTTACAGAAAGGGCTACGCTGCGGAACGATCATTGGTGCATACGCTGGCGAAAATCGGGTACATGGTCGTAAGGACGCCGCGCTCGGGGAGGATAAACCTCGCTTCGCCGGACGTCATCGCCGCGAAGGACGGCCGCCTCATCGTCATAGAATGCAAGTCGCGCGCGAAGGGGTTCAAGGTTTACGGCGAGCAGCTGGACGAGCTGAAGCAGTGGGAAGAGAAAGCGAAGGCGACGGCGTACGTGGGATGGAAGATAGCCAGGAAGGGCTGGCTTTTCCTGACGCTGGCAGACGTCGTCGGGAACAACGGGAACGTGGGCAAAAAGTTCATCGAGGAAAAGGGAATTGCCCTGGAAAACCTGTAGATTTCGGCGCGAGCGGCAACCGTTTTAAAAGCTTACCTGAGAATTTCTTTCCGCGGTGTTTTAGTGAAGAGCGAGATTCCCGGATTCTACAAGCTCGGCCTGGCCGAGCGCCTTGCTGTCGTAAAAAAAATGGCCGACCTTAATCCGCAGGAGGTCAGGGAACTCATGAACAGCGGGGCCCTGGACCTTGACATAGCGGACATAATGATAGAAAACGTCGTGGGGGTAACGCATATCCCCCTCGGCATTGCGGTGAATTTCAAGGTGAATGGAAAGGACTACCTCGTGCCCATGGCCACCGAGGAACCCTCGGTGATTGCCGCGGCTTCGCACGCGGCCAAGCTCGCGCTCCCGGGCGGTTTCAAGGCCGAGAGCGACGAGCCTATAATGATCGGCCAGGTCCAGCTAGTGGGCGTTAAGGACTTCGACAAACTGAAAGACGCGGTCCTTTCGAAGAAGGACGAGATAATCAAGGCGTGCAACGGCAAGGATTCCGTGATAGTCGGCCTGGGAGGCGGCGTGAAGAATATCGAGGTGCGGCGACTGGACACGCAAAGGGGAACGATGGCCATAGTGCATCTTCTCGTCGACGTCAGGGACGCGATGGGGGCGAACAGCGTCAATACGATGTGCGAAACCATTTCGCCTTTCCTCGAGGAAATAACCGGCGCCAAGGCGAGGCTTCACATAATATCGAACCTGGCCATGCACAGGAAGTCGCGCGCCACGGCTGTGTGGAGAAAGGAAGACCTGGGCGAGGATGCCATAGAAGGGATACTTGACGCATACCACTTCGCTTTGAACGACCCTTACAGGTGCGCGACGAACAACAAGGGAATAATGAACGGCATAGACGCGGTCTTCCTTGCCACGGGGAACGACTTCCGGGCCGCGGAGGCCGGGGCTCACGCGTATGCTGCTCTCGACGGCTACAAGCCGCTCGCGCGCTACGAAAGGGACGCGCGCGGCAATTTGGTCGGGACCATAGAAATGCCGCTGCCCGCGGGCATCATAGGCGGCTCGATAAGGACGAACCCCATCGCGCGCATAGCTTTGAAAATACTCGGCGTGAAAAGCGCGCGCGAGCTCTCAGAAGTCGCGGCCTGCGCCGGGCTCGCGAACAATTTCGCGGCGCTGCGGGCCATGGTCAGGGAAGGCATACAGCGGGGGCACATGAAGCTCCACGCGAAGAACATCGCGATAATGGCCGGAGCTAAAGGGAGCGACATCTACGAGGTAACCGACCGCATGATACAGGAAAGCAACATTTCCGTCTCCCGCGCGATGGAGCTGCTGAAGCT
>JACQIH010000055.1 GCA_016198625.1 Candidatus Aenigmatarchaeota archaeon | reverse complement strand
GGTATTATTGCGGTTTTTCTCGGATAGAATCTGACTCCGAATTATTATTAAATAGCAGAATAGAATAAATTTATGGTTCTGGATTTTGCGGTGCTTGCCGCGTCGCTCCTGGTCCTCGTGAAAGCCAGCAACGTGACCATAGAAAAGGCGGCGAGGCTGTCGAAGCTGACGGGCATAAGCCATTTCGTGATAGGCTTCATCTTCGTCGCCGTATCGACCTCGCTGCCGGAACTGTCCATAGCCGTCATTTCCGCGGCCGCGAAGGAGAACCATCTCAGCTTCGGGAACCTTGTAGGAGCCAACATCACGCTGCTTACGCTGGTCCTCGGCATCATGATTTTCGCCGGCTTCAGGCCGAAGAGAAAGGATTTCATCGAGCTCGACCAGGCCGTGATAATAACGACCATCATGGCGCTGTTCCTGATCGCGCTGAAGATATCGAACCTTGCGGTCGGATTGTTCGCGGTCATTCTTTTCTACGTTTTTTCCGAGCAGGTCGCGAGGGAAGGAGTCGAGGTCGGCATGAATAACAATAATAACAACAGCCGCCCCGCTTCCGAGAAGATAAAAGCCGCCTCCGAGCTCGTCGTTTCGGTTCTTGTTGTCGTCGGGGCAGCTTATTTCGTGACGAACAGCGCTGTTGCTGTTTCAAGGACGTTCGGCATAGCGGAGACGATAATAGGCGCGACCCTGATATCCCTGGGGACGACGCTGCCCGAGCTGAGCGTGAATATAGCCGCGATAAGGAAGAAGGATTTCAGCCTCGCGGTGGGCGACACGATAGGCTCGATGGTTACGAACCTCACGCTGATTTTGGGCATATCATCGATGATAAACCCGATCGCTGTCGGAAGAGTTGAATCATTCGTTCTCGGATTTTTCGTTCTTGCATCGCTTGTGTTCCTGCTGATGGCAACGCGCTTCCGCTTCGACAGGCTTTCGGGAGCTGCGCTTATCGGACTCTATTTCGCGTATCTGCTGTCGTTGGTGTCAATTCTATGAAACTGAAAAGGAATATAGGAAAAGTCACGCTGCTGCTGCTGGCGGTGAATGCAATCCTCGGCACGGGCATATTCTTCCTTCCTGCCGTCGGCGCCGCTTACGCGGGCCCGGCATCGCTCGTATCGTGGGCGGTCATGGGCGTCGCGGCCATACTGATTTCGATGTGCTTCGCCGAGCTCGTCTCGATGTACCCGAAGGCTGGCGGCGTCTATGAGTACACCAAGAAGGCGTTCGGCGAGTTCTGGTCTTTCGTCATCGGCTGGACTGCATGGATCGTCGCCAACATAACGATAGCCATGCTTGTCGTAGGCTCGCTATATTATCTTTTGCCCGCGCAAAGCATGCCTTTCTACACAGCCGCGTCGCTGCTCATCATTTTATTGTTCAACTACGTCAATTACCGCGGCATCGACTGGTCTTCGAAACTGCTCGTATTCTTCGGCGTCGTGACTTTAGCCAGCGTCGCCGCGATAATATTTCCGGGACTGCCCGCCGTGAATCATGCGAACTACAGCCCGTTCTTCGTGTTCCCCGCCGCGTCGATATTCCTCGCGATATATTTCATATCCGAGACTTTTTTCGGATGGGAGACCACGACGTACCTCGCCGAGGAGATAAAGGACGTGAGGCGGACCCTGCCGAGAATGCTGGTCATAGCGACGTGCCTCATCGCCGTCATATCGATTCTTGTAGCCTACGTTTCCCTGGGGGTCTCGGACTGGAAGGAATTCTCAGGCCAGCAGGCGCCGCTCGTTTTCATCGCTTCAAAAATTTTCGGCGGCGGCTTCGCGCCGCTTTTCGCCGTGCTTGTGTTTATCCCGCTCATCGGCACGGCAGCGGGCTGGATAGTCTCGTCACCCCGCCTTCTTTACGCGATGGCCCGCGACCGCCTGCTCCTCAAGGGATTCGAGAAAATCCACCCGAAATACCGGACGCCGCATAATGCGATAGTCTTCCAGACAATCGCGTCGTCGCTGATAACGGTGATCGGTCTTGGCAGCTATCTTGTCCTGATATCCCTGCTGATCCCCCTGGTGCTCATCGTCTATTCGGCCGTGCTGCTTTCCGTCGTCAAGCTGAGCGGGAAAAAAATCGCAAGAGGATACGTTTCCCCGTTCAACGACAAGCTTCCGCTGCTGCTCGTCGCGTTCAACGCGATGCTCATGATGACCTGGCTCGAGCTCGTCCCTGGCGCGTCGGGCATACTCGCCCTGGGCGTGTTGCTCGTCCTGATGGGCTTCCCGCTGTACATGCTGATGAAGCTCCAGCACGACAAGAAGTTTATCGAGAAGGTCTTTGACGACATATCGTTCCTGTGGGACAAGGCGTTCCCCGTCTGGTACGGGAAAAAGGAAACCGATTTTGTACTGAGCAAGCTTTCGCTTCGTGATAACTCGCGCGTGCTCGACTACGGCTGCGGCTCGGGCATAACGACGCTCGCTGTTGCCGAAAAGGCGCGCAAAGGGACCGTGGTTGCCGTGGATATAAGCAAGGGCCAGCTTGAACGGGCGCTGAACAAGGTGAAAAATGCCGGCATGCCTAACGTTGTTTTTGTGAAGGAAAGCGAGGCAGCTTTCCCGAAGGGCAGCTTCGACGCGGTCGTGTGTGTCGGCACGCTGGAATACCTTGACGAGCCGAGAAAAGAACTGAGGAAAATCCTCGCCCCGCTGAAAAGGGGCGGCACTTTTTCGTTCCTAAGCTTCGGCAGGTCCTTTGGCCTGCCAGCCTCGGATTTTCTCAGCAGCGAACAGCAGCTGAAAAAGCTTTTCACGGGCATGGGCGTTTCCTTTTCCGTAAGGAAGGAGAAGAAGAAGTTCGCGGAATATTATTACGTCTGGGGCAGGAAAAAGGCTTAAAAGGTTGCCAGGTTTCATTCGGTAATGATAAACCGCGCCTATCTGCAGTGCATCATCCCTTCTTGCGGAGCGACCTATGACGTAGGCCAGGCAATAACGGAGTGCGGAGCGTGCGGCAACCTCCTTGATGTTGCTTATGAGCATGTTGTTCCGTCTTCGTTTAAAGGAACCTTTCTTGGAAGAAGAAATCCAGGAAACAACATTTTCAACGAGAGCGGAGTTCATCGCTTCAGGGAATCAGCGAACTTCACCGGAACGGATTCAGGCAAATACGGCGAATATTCCAAAGTTCTGGTTTCCTTGGACGGCCTCGAGGGAAATACAAAGCCCGTGAACGTTACGGCGGTAGCGCGCTACGTCGGCATGGATCCGAAAACTTTGTACCTGCAGTTCGAGGGCAGAAACCCGAGCGGCTCCTTCAAGGACAACGGCATGGCCACGGCATTCACGCACGGCAAGATGGTCGGGGCAGAAACTTACGCATGCGCTTCGACGGGAAACACATCGGCGTCAGCGGCGCAGTATGCCGCCAACGAGGGAAAACGGGCGTTTGTCATTGTAGGACAGGACGCGTCGCCTACGAAAGTCGCGCAGGCCCTTTATCACGGCGCTGTTGTTTTCAAACTAGAGGGTCCCTTCGATAAGGCGATGGGGCTGATAAAGAAAGTCGCGGACGAGAAAGGCGTTTATCTCGTGAATTCGGTCAATCCTTTCAGGCTGGAAGGCCAGAAAACGATAATTTACAGGATGCTTGAAAGCCTGAAGTGGAACCCGCCTGACTGGATAGTGCTCCCGTTCGGCAACGGAGGAAATACAGCAGCGTTCGGCAAGGCGCTCAAAGAACTATACGACTGGGGATGGATAAAGAAAATGCCCAGGATAGCTGTCGTAAATGCCAGGGGAGCGAACACATTTTACCATCTTTATCACGAAAGAGGTCTGAAATGGAACGGCGGCGCCGCGAATGACGTGATGATACAGGATTACTATTCCCGTCTTCACAAGAACAGGGTAAGGCCCAGAACAAAGGCAAGCGCCGTCGCGATTCTGAAGCCAGAGAACATGAAAAAAGCCCTGAGAACCATGGAATGGACAAACGGCGTGGCCGCGCAGGTGAGCGATATCGAGATAATGAAAGCACTCGGGGTCATAGGAAGAAACGGCTTCGGCGCGGAAATCGCTTCCGCAGCCGCCGTCGCCGGAATAAAGCAGCTCGTTGAGCAAGGCATTATAGGACGTGATGAAACTGTTGTCGGCGTGATGACCGGCGACTGGTGGAAAGAGTCAAAAGAAATAATGGCCCACGAAGAAAGGAAAGGACTGATTACAGTGCCTCCGAATATTGACGTCATATACAGAAAGTTTGACGAGGCACTCAGGGCGGCTTAAGATCTTCCTAACCGCTAAACAATTGCTTCACCGGCTTGTACCAGAAAACGTTGTTGGAATAATCCACAGCTTCTTTGACTTCTTTGGGAAGAGAACTTTGTACAATGTCCGGCAGATAGCGTGCAATTTCGGGATT
>JACQIH010000059.1 GCA_016198625.1 Candidatus Aenigmatarchaeota archaeon | reverse complement strand
CTCTCGCGTCTAGGAGAATTTATGTCCTGCAATAAAATCTCAGTGGCGCGCCCTGCTTTACCGAAGTAGATAAGCAATTTCATCATGTACCAGCCGCATTCTCTTTTCATGGGGTTCTCCTTTCTCTTTGGATCGAACATATCCAAGACCTTCCCGATTCTATCCATGATGACGGAACTTTTTTTCCTGCCTAAGAATGCATCCTCCATGTCTAGGGCTATTTTTTCCCGCCGCTGCGGCGGCAAGGAATAAGCCCAAGACGGGCGTTTCTTCTGGAGAGCATCGATGTACATTTCGCGTACAGACCGACAGTTCAGCTGCTCATAATTAAAGGGATTGTAATTCTGTGCGAATGCAGGTCCTCCGGATCCGAGAAGCCCGATAGAAACAGCCATCGTTCCTGCGATTCTTTGGTAAGACGGCTGCTTGCGGAATTTCTCGTAAGCTCTCTCGAGCAGCATCAGTACTCCCTTTCTATCGCGAACATGGCGAGGGCGCGGAGCTGCTGCTTTGCCTTGCTCTCTTTCAGCATCTTGTCCGCCTCGCGCCAGGCCCCGGCGACTATCTCGCGGGCGCGTGTTTTTGCATAATCAACCGCGCCGTACTTTTTTATTATTTCTATCGCTTCGCTAATAAGCTTTTTGTCACGCGTATGAATGTTAAGAATTTCAAGAAGTCTTTTTTTATCGGGCGCAGATGCCTTTTGTAGAGCATGTATGACCATCAGGCTTCGCTTGCCTTCGCGGATGTCCTCGCCTATGTAGCCTTTACTGAACTGGCCTTTGTTGCTGCGTGCCGTGAGGTTGAGGATGTCGTCCTGTATCTGGAAGGCTACGCCCAGCGACTCCGCGAGGGCGCCAGCGGTTTCTATCGATTTTTCATCGGCATCCGCGCACAGGGCGCCGAGCTTCGCGGCCAGCCTTGCTAATGTTCCGGTCTTGAACGCGCACATCTGCAAATATTCCTCTTCGCCGGAAGGCTCGGCAAGCCCCCGGTGCCATAAAATATCTGACGCCTGGCCAAGATGGATGTTGAGCATTTCCTGCGCGTACATCTCGTAGGCGCGCAGCTTCTTTTCATTGCTTATCTTGCTGCGCAGCAGGACGAGCAGGGGCGCGTAGTACATGAAGTTGCCGGCATTGATGGCGATGTCCGTCCCGAATATCCTGTACGTGCAGGGCTTGCCGCGGCGCAGCTCGGAGCCGTCCTCGATGTCGTCTATCATCAGGGAGCCGTTGTGCAGCATCTCGACAATCACGACGAAGTCCAAAAACTGCTGAGGCTCGCCGCCGAGCGCTTCGCAGGTCAGCAGGAACAGCGCCGGCCGCCACCTCTTGCCGCCGCGGTCGAGCAGGTCCCATACCGGCCTCGCCAGTGCCCTGTCAGCTATTTCGGCGCTGAAGCGGTAGCGGGGCCTGCCGAAGGAAAATTCCATCGCGCGGCTGCCGTATCTCCGCGGCACGTATCTTTCCATGGCCTTGTCGATTATGCGGGCCTTCTGCAGAAGCATTTTCTCTATTTCCGCGCTGTCCATACTCAGGATACCACCTATTTTTGAATGGCGGAGAACCAGTGGTATCCTGGTATCCCCAACCATCGTTAAGTAACATTTTCTCAATTGACATCCCATCGTTAAACGATGGTTGTCGATAAGGAAATCTGGGGCGCTATGCTTTAAAAGTGAAGCGCGCTTTCCGCCTAGCCTGGGAAATTATTATATAGAGGGAGTGAATACATAATACAGGAAAGGAGCTGATAGAATGCCGGCACCGTATAGGCGAGGGTATCATCACACGAAATCGAAGGGGCACGAGTCCACCGTGAACTGCGGATACTGCGGCAGGAGCGTCCCGAGATGGAAGACGATAAGCGTTTTCAAGAAATTCAGGATAACCGACCCGACGCTGAGGAAGCAGATAGACCCGAGGTTCGTCTCCGGCTTCGGGCGGAAGCTCTACGCGTGCCCTTCTTGCGCGCGTTTCCGCGGCATAGTGAAGGTAGGCCGCTCGCGCAGGGGGCAGGGACAGGGATATCCGGAGGGATATGAATAGCATGCTGGAGAGAATCAAGAAACTGCGGGGCTCGCTCTACGGCAGGTTCATCGCCAGCAAGAAGCCCGACCCGCCTGCTTCTTCGTCGCGGGCAAGCCAGATGATAAGCAAAATAACAAGCCGTGCCGACGGGAAGCTGAAGTTCGAGGTGGCGCCGCACAAGGGGCTCCTGAAGCTGCCGTCGCCTGACGAGGCCATGCGCAAGGGCGTGATATACCCGCTCATCGGGCCTTACTCCTACGCCTACATAAAATGGGACCCCCGCGAGCACGCGCTGACCTACAAGATCATAGAGCCGAGACTCTCCCTTCGGGAGAAAGCAATCCTAGAAAAGCTGCAGGAGGGGCTCGTGCAGGTGATAAAGGTCAGCCTGAGCGATGTGCGGAACGAGGAGAAGCTTCTCGAGTTCCTCGAGGAGAACATAGCGATGCTGCTGAAGCACTACGAGTTCAGCACCGGGGCCCACGAGCTCATAAAGATAATGTATTACATCTACCGCAACTTTATCGGAGTCAATGAAATAGAGCCGCTGCTCCACGACCCGTATATCGAGGACATAGGCTGCGACGGGATGGGCGTTCCCGTCTACGTCGTGCACCAGAAATACGGCTCCATAAAGACCAGCATAATTTATCACGACACCGATACGCTGAGGAATTTCGTGACGAAGCTGGCCGAGCGCTGCGACAGGTACATCAGCTACGCGGAGCCGCTGCTCGACGGCGCGCTGCCCGACGGCACCCGAGTGCAGGCATCGCTGGCGAGCGACGTCACGACGCGCGGCCCGACGTTTTCCATAAGGAAGTTCAGGGACACGCCTTTCAATCCTGTTGATATGATAAGCCTCGGCACGGCGTCGGCGGAGATGCTCGCCTACCTATGGTTCATCGTCGAGAACGGCGTCAACATACTGATAACGGGCGGCGTCGCGACGGGAAAAACTTCATTCCTTAACACGCTTTCGATGTTCATTCCGGACGAAGCAAAAATCGTCAGCATAGAGGACACGAGAGAACTGTCTCTGCCGCACGAGAACTGGATTCCGGGCGTTGCCAGGACTTCATTCGGCAGCAGCGGCGTCGGCGAAGTGACGATGTTCGAGCTTCTCAGGGAGTCATTCAGGCAGAACCCCGACTACCTTGTGGTCGGCGAGATAAGAGGAAAGGAAGCCTACGTCATGTTCCAGGCGATGGCGTCGGGGCACCCCGCAATCTCCACCATGCACGCTGGAAGCATCGACGACGTCATACGCAGGCTGCAGACCAAGCCGATAAACCTGTCGCCGGGCCTGCTGGACGCGCTGGATATCGTCGTCGTCATGGTCCATGCGCGCGAGAAGGGCAAGTCGGCGCGCCGCGTGAAAGAGCTCGTGGAAATAGAGAACATCGATCCCGACACAGGCAAGGCAAGGTCGGCAAAGACGTTCGTGTGGCTGCCCTCGCAGGACACGTTCGAGTACCGCGGAAATTCGTGGGTGCTGAGCAAGCTCTCGACGGAGAAAGGCATCCCGATGAACACGATACTCAAGGACATAGCGAGGAGGAAGAAGCTGCTGAACTGGATGGCCGACAGCAACATCACGAAGCTCGACGAGGTTGTGAAATACGTGAGGCTTTACAGGCGCGACCCCGAGATGACGGACAGGATCGTGAGCAGGCAGGTTTACTCGGAAGCCTGACAGAATACGAAAGAAGCCAGTGCCAGGATGAAAAGGGAATTGCATGACAGCAGGATTCGCCGCTTCCGACCTTGATTTTTCCGGTGGTAATTTATGCAAAGAGTTTCGACGGGCGTGAAAGGGCTTGACGCGCTGGTCGGCGGCGGGCTTCCCGAGGGCGACATCATCCTGCTAAGCGGCGTTTCGGGCGCGGGAAAGACCGTGTTCGGCCTGCAGTTCCTGCTGAACTCGAAGGAGCCGGGCATTTTCGTCAGCTTCGAGCAGGAAATCCCCCAGCTCGTTCTCATTGCAAAACACTTCGGATGGCCCGTGGAGCCGCTCGTCGAAGAGGACAGGATAAGGTTCCTGAAGTACGACCCGTTCAAGATCGAGGACATACTCGAGGTCATAGAGAACAACATACGGGAGATAGGGGCGACGAGGGTCGTCATAGACTCTGTGTCGTCCCTGGGAGCCTACCTCCGCGACCCGGCGGACATAAGGAGGATGATACTGCAGATAAGCAGCGTGCTGAGGAAGAACGGATGCACCGCGCTAGTAGTTTCCGAGGTCTCCGGAGACGCGCTTTCGAGGTACGGCGTCGAGGAGTTCCTGACCGACGGAGTGATCCTGCTCAGCAACAAGTTCATCGACGGCGAATACCGGCGCGTGCTGACGATATGGAAGATGCGCCTCACGAAGCACAGCAGGAAGCTGCACGCCTACGACATCACCGACGACGGCATATCCGTGTCGGCGCATACCTACAAATGAAACTTTTTAGAAAAAAGTTTCATCAAAAACTCAAAATCGGAAAGGCGGCATAGTTCAAAGCAACCGCTATCGCTTAACGGATGATGCAAATGAGCCTTGACAAGTTCTACAACAGCATGGTAAAGAAATGCGGAAGGATAGGCGCGAGATACCTGTCCAGATACACGTCGCCGCTCAAGGAGGAGCTCCTGAAGTCGAACCTCGGCATACTTTACGAGGTTTATATCGGCAAGATGGTCTTCTATTCCTCCGCCGCGGGGGCCGCCGCTTTCGCGGGGGTTTTCTTCCTCTTCTCGGCGCTGTTCAACGTCCCGCTTTGGATGATAGCGCTTTCCGCGCTCGTGGGAGGGCTCGCCGCTTTCTTCGCCGTGCTCTTCGTTTCATACTCGTATCCTTTCCAGCTGCTGTCGTCGAAGAAGAGCAGCATAGAGGGCAACATGCCTTTCGCCATCAACCACATGGCAGCCATATCCTCGAGCGGCGTGCCGCCTTTCGTAATATTCAAGCTGCTGATGGACGTGAAAGAATACGGCGAAGTCAGCAACGAGTTCAAGAGGATTGTCCGCAACATCGACGCGTTCGGCATGGACGTGGGCACGGCGGTAAGGAACGTGGCTGACAGGACGCCGTCGGAGCAGTTCCGCCAGTTTCTGTACGGGATTATCTCGACGATAACAACGGGCGGCGACCTGAAGAGATATCTTGAAAACAGCGGGAAGGATGCGCTGTTCGACTACAAGCTGAAAAGAGAAAAATACCTGCAGACGCTCAGCACGTACGCGGACTTTTACACGGCGGTGCTCATAGCCGCGCCCCTGTTCTTCGTGTCCATACTTTCCGTCATGTCGCTCATAGGCGGCAGCGTCGGCGGGCTCAGCATAACCACGGCGATGCGGCTGGGCATCTACCTGCTGATACCGCTGCTGAACAGCCTGTTCATCATGTTCATCCACTACACGCAGCCGAAGATTTGATCCATAAAAGAGGAAAGTAAGATGGAAGCAAAACCAAAGCAAAGTCCCCGGGAATCATTAAGCAAGAATCCCGGATGGCTTTTCCATCTTTATGGTGCTTAATGGACTGATTCGCATGAAAAAAATCAGGATAGCGTTCATAGAAAAGTACTGGAAGAAATTCTTCAAGAAAGAGAAGAAGCTGAACCTGGACAAGAAAACTGACATCAAGGAGCTTACCCTGATAACCAGCTTCATAGGACTGTTCATGGTTTACCTGAACATACAGCTCTTCGCGGCGCAGCCGCAGATTTTCTCCACGATAAATCTCATCGCCGTGATCGTCACGCTCGGCGTGCCCATATTCGTGAAGTACAACGAGTACAAGAACGTGAAAAAAATCGAGGAGGTGTTCCCGAAATGGCTGAGCGATATAACCGGGAACATACAGTCCGGCATGACGCTGCCGCAGGCCATACGCGCCACCACGAACAACTACTACAGCGCGCTGACGCCGCACGTGCACGAGATAAACGCGAAGATTTCCTGGGGAATCCCGTTCGACATAGTGCTGAAGGACTTCGCGGAGCGCATCGGCTCGGACACGCTGAAAAGGACCGTCCAGACGATCATAGAGGCGCACAGGAGCGGCGGCACGATAGACACCGTGCTGGAAGCCGTCGTCGAGTCCGTGCGCGAGCTCGAGCGCATAAAGAAGGAGCGAGCCGCCTCTGTCTATTCCCAGATGATAAACGGCTACCTGATTTACGTCGTGTTCCTCGGCGTCATGATAGGGCTTTCGACTTTTCTCATCCCATCGTTCCAGCTGCAGGAAGGAGGCGGAGCCGAGCTGTCCAAGGTCTATTCCGAGCTTTTCCGCAACCTGATTGTCATCCAGGGATTCTTCGCGGGCATAGCCATAGGCAAGATGTCGGAAGGCACCGTCATAGCAGGGATGAAGCACGCTTTGGTGCTGGTAATCTTCGGCTACAGCGCTTTCGTGCTGGTGGGGTGAAGATTGGTTAAGAACGGGAAACTAGGAATTTAGGTGACATTTTATTTTTATTTTCCGCGAAATTTCTCACCAAATTCTTTTCTTATCTTTGGCAAGAACTTTTCCAGGAATTTCAGCGATTCTTTGCACACAGCAGGAGAAACCTTTGCGGCCCTGTAAACACAGTTATTCCTTAATATCCTGTACCTGTTGAACGCTGCTATTTCGTCCTCGCTAAAACTGTAAAACTCCTTAAGAAATGCAATTACAGCTTCGTGCGAATAGGGTTTGTATCCTTCCAAAGACATTAATGATTGCGCCGCTTCTCTCAAGCATTCGTAAATATCCTCGAAAATGAAAGTTGATGTCGTCTCATCAATATCATGGTTTTTTATGAATTTCATCCTCAGGAAAGCTTTTTCCATGAGTGATTTTGCTTTTGTTTTGTCGGGAGATTCTTTCTTCGCAAGATTCTCGTCAAGATAAAACTGGAATCTTTCTATCATCAGAGCACCTTCAGGTATCCGTAAAGAACGGTGCCGTTTGCCAATGAATTCAAGAAAGGCTTTTCAGCATACTTTAATTTTATTTCGTGTATGTTTATTTTCCTTTTCAAAGGAGGCTCAAACTTTTTCAGGTCAAGAGTCATGTTTTTGCTTGTAATTACCGCTATGTCTATGTCGCTTTTTGAAATGTCTTCACCCTTTGCATAGCTGCCGAAAAGGACAATCGCCTCGGGCTCTTCGTACTGCTGCCTCAAGAAAGAAACGAGCCCGCATCCGTAAAGAGAATAAATATTGAACAGCCTTTTCATCTGCACGAATTTCTCTGACTTGGAGGCGAATATGTTCTTTACAACCCTGCTCTTTTCAGAAAAAAGCAAGCCTTCGCGCGCAAGGTTTTTGGCTATTTTCATGACGCCTGGGGGGGAAAGCTTCGTAAGGCGGGCTATTTCCCTTATATGGAACTTCTTTTCCGGGCTCTCGAAGAATATCCTAAGAACCCTGAGTTCGTTATTTTTAGTTAACATATGTTAATTATATTTAACAACTGTTATTTAAAGTTAATAAGTTAAATGTGTTGTAAGGTGCTTACTCCCCGCCGTTCCCGCTCCTCAGCAGCGCCTTTATTTGACGCCCACGGCAACGAGGATCCTTCTTGTCCCGCCATCGTTCTTGCTTTCTAAAGCTACCCCTATAACCTTCTTCTTGAACTCGTCAAATGTTACGTCGTCCCTTGCTTTGGCGTAGCCGGTACTTGTGCCGTCGGCAAGGATGTAATCGCCTTCGCTCACTGCCCCGGAAACTTTCGTGCCGACCTTTCCTACGAATGCGACAGGGATCCCGTGCTTCCCGGCATTTCCCAGGACGCCCGCGGTATCCGTTGCGACCATGTAAAGCGTTGCATCGGTATTCCCCAAGTTCTCCGGCTTCGTGATTCTGTTGCTCACGACGGCAACTATATCCCCGGCTTCTATGCTTTCTCCAGCATCCAGTTTCTCGAATATCTCGCCGTAGTCAGTCCCGTTGGTCACGTAAGCGGATGCGTTTACGTCTCCGTTCACGTTTAATTTGTATTTGCCTGCGTCTGCTGAACCGATACTGACACTGCCCGTGCTGTTTATCCTCATCCTTTCTGTAGGAGCTCCACCAGCAGTTCCGGGCGGCTGCGTGTAAAACACCAACTTAGAGCTGTTGACATTTGCCGTGGCGTCCATTACCGCGGCTATCTCGGCATTGATTTTTTGCGGGTTGCCGCT
>JACQIH010000053.1 GCA_016198625.1 Candidatus Aenigmatarchaeota archaeon | reverse complement strand
GATGAAAAGGAGCGAGGTATATAACATGACTAATATCAGCAATATATTTTCTATACCGTACGACGATAACGTACCGCTAAGCTTGGTGGAGAAGAAGCCAGCCATTGAATATTCCTCCAGGCTTGCGAACAGGTTCAGGCTAATTGCAAAGCTTCTGTCGGAAGGGGAATACGAGGAACATAAGGAAGATATTATTTCCCAGCTATTGTCATGGGTAAAGGGTTAGTTTTCGAATCAGGAACACTTCGCCACTTTCCTCACGAAGCTCTTGTTTTCAAGCCTTATCGCCTTGCCCAGTTTCTGCACGGGCTCTGGGTATACCGTGAATTTCCCGTCCACTTTCTCGTCAAGGTCCGTGTCAAAGGAAGCGGTGAAGCTCTCGCTCTCGCCGCTTTTCACGAATTTCCTGACCATCGAGCTCATTCTGCCGTGATTTGACGTATCGAGCAGGAACTGCACCATGTAAAAATAGTCGCCGGTGTCTGCGTTTCTGACAGTAGCCGTATAATTATGGAAGAAGCCTAGCTGGTTGTTCCACTGCTCTTCCAGGACCGAATTAAGGACCATGTATTTGGGATAGAAAGAGTAGAACGTCTCGACTTCGTAGGGCACCTCCTCGTAATAGGTTTCCTCGGCCTCGACGCATTTCTCGCTCGCGGCGGCGCCGGTAAGGGAATCCGCGGCCGTAAGAACCAGCGCTATGAAGAGCGGGACTGCCATGACTGATATGAATATTATTTTCTGCGTTTTCTCCGAGACCCTGAAGCCGCCGCTCATCATGTTCGAGTATAGGCTGTCTCCTTCCCTGAGGTCTTCCCTGCAGGAAGGGCATTTGAGGATTTCAGGCGCGAAGTATTTGGAGCCGCATTTTCGGCAGTACCGCATTTATAATTAATGGATTAATGCGGTATATAAATCGTAAGAATCAAACGAATCAAACCGAAACTTCCTCGGCTTCCCAGGGGAAGACGACCCATTCACCGGCTTCCGAGGCGTAGTAATCGGGCTCGAATTTCGCGCCCGGCTTCTTCAGCAGCGTGGCGGTCTTGATTTTCCATTCCCCGAGGCCGAGCATTTCGGGCAGCACCTTCATTACTTCGTGGAACGTCGTGCCCGTCTCGACTATGTCGTCCACCACAAGGACCTTGTAATCGGTGTGCTTCGGCACGAAGCCCGACAGGACAGGCTCGACGATGCATTTTTCTGTCCTGACCTTCTTGTTGTAGAAGCGCGCGGATATGACGCCCATCACCTTCACGCCGAGCATTTCCTTGAGCAGCTTCGCCGGCACAAGCCCGCCCGTGGCTATCGAGACGACTACGTCGGGCTTGTAGTCCCTCTTGATGACCTTCGCGAGCATCTCCGTCAGCTGGTACACCTCGTCCCATGACAGCATGCGTTCGCTTTCGAGGTGCTTCAGCTCCTGCGGGAACCTTCCTGTTACGCTCATTCTGTCAAAATCGGGTACCATTTAGAACACCATATTCATACTTCGTATTATGTCGGGCAAGGGCTTAAATAGTTATCATACTTTTTCATACTTTTGCCCGGTAAAGGCTCAAAACGAACCCCGAAAGCTTTAAAAAATTTAACATCATATTAAATTAGTTAAACAGGTGATTAAATGCCAAAGGCAATTGTAAGGGCAAAGAAAATCGGCGGCTCGTTGATGGTAACGATACCGAAGGAAATAGTGGAGGAAGAATCCATAAGGGAGAACCAGCTCGTTGAAATCGAGGTTAAGAGAAAGAGAAAAGATTTTTTCGGCGCGCTGAAAGGTATAGGGCCCTTCACTAAAGAGGACGAGTTTGATACCCATGCCTAAATTCGTTGTAGATTCTTGGGCTTGGATAGAATATCTCGAAGGCACCGGTAAAGGAGAGAAAGTAAGGGAGATTGTTCTTGATGAGAAAAACGAGGTTTATACTAATTTAATAAACCTTTCAGAGATAGCAAGCGTTGCGAGCAGAAAATCAATGGATATAGATTTTGCCTTCAATGCTGTAGTTTCGTCCTCATCAATAATCGGGATAGATGAGAATTTCTGCAAGGAAGCAGGCAAGTTTCACGGGAAAATGAGAAAAAAAATCAGGGACTTTGGAATGGGGGATGCTTTTGTAGCTGTCACTGCCAGAAAACTGAATGCAAGGATATTAACAGGAGACCAGCATTTCAAAGGATTCAAAAATGCCACAATAATTTGAACAAACTATCTTTTCCCAAACCAGAGCTTTATTTCGTATTTGGCTTCGTCGGCATTTCCAGACGCGTGTATCAGGTTCTTGACGGGCCTGCGTTCCTTGTTCGCCTTGAGAATAGTATCCTCGCCGAGATCGCCGCGTATGGTGCCCTTGTCAGCAGCAGACGGATCGGTATAGCCCGTGATTTCCCTCGCCTTCTTTATGGCGTTCTCCCCTTCCAGTATCATGGCGACGACGGGCCCTTCGGTCATGTATTTCCGCATGCCCGTGACTATCATCATGCCGTAGCCCACGGGATCCCGCGACGCGAGCGGGTCGCCTGCTTTCCTGCCCTTGCCCGCCAGCGACATGATGTAATCCTTTTTCGCCGGATAGTGCTTCTTTATCAGGGGGGCGCTGGCCTTGAGCATCTTGAGCGCGGCGACGCGCAGGCCGCCTGCTTCATATCTGCGGATTATCTCGCCTACCAGGTTCCTGGAAACGCCGTCGGGCTTCACGACGATGAGGGTTTGTTCTTTCGCCATAAACTCACGGTGTAATTTTGTGACAGACGGAAGCAGTTCGTTCCGTTTGGAAGATTCATAATTCCTGCTGGGACTTAAATAGTTTTTTTGATGATAGAAAAAGTTCTTTGGTTTTAATCCGTCAGCTCTATCTCGATGTTGACGTCGCGCGGTATCCTGATTCTCGTTATCTGCCTGAGCACGCGGTCGTTTGCGCCTACGTCCAGCACGCGCTTGTGTATCAGCATCTCCCAGGTCTCCCAGTTGCCGCCGCCTCCGCCGCGGTGCATGCCGTCGCCGCAGGGCGTCCGCATGACCGGAACGCGAAGCTTCTTCGTGGGAAGCGGGATAGGCCCGCTCACGGCCGTGCCCAGCTTCTCGGCTATGTCCTTTATTTCCCTGGACAAATCGTCCAGCTGCTTGGGATCCTTCCCGGTCAGCTTTATGCGCGCCGTGTTCATAATCAGAACCTTTCATATTATCTTATTTAGACGGTTCCGATACCTCCGTAATCAATCAGAACCGAAACATAAATCGTGTGATAACTATTAAAACATTTTTGAACCGATATGACCAAGGTGACCGAATGGATTCTGTCCGCAGGACGAAGATTCTCGCAACGCTCGGGCCGTCGAGCAATTCGCCGGACCTCATAAAGAAGCTCGCGGCGCAGGGCGCTGACGCTTTCCGCCTCAATTTGGCCCACGGCACGCACGAAGAGCATGAAAAGACCGTGAAGGCGATACGGGAGCTGAGCAGCAAAGCGGCTGTTGTTGCCGATATCCGCGGCTCGAAATTGCGCGTCGGCGAGCTGCCGCGGGAAGGGCTTCTTCTGGAAAAGGGCTCGAAAGTTATCCTGGACACGGGCAAGGCAAAATACAGCGGCCGCGCCATACCTGTGCCGTTCCCGCTGCGGAAATCCGGGATAAAGAAAGGCGGCGTCATTTACCTCGACGACGGCATGATAATGCTCGAAGTTAAGAGCGTGTCTCCGCCAAGGATCGTGTGCGAGGTCGTTAGGGAAGGACGGCTTTTTTCAAGGAAGGGCGTGAATATTCCGGGCGCGACGATTGCACACCCGGGCGCGTCCAAGCGCGACAAGGAAGACGTGCTTTTCGGGAAGAAAATCGGCGCGGACTACATATCGCTCTCATTCATCGCGAGCGCCGAGGACGTCGCGCAAGCGCGGAAACTGCTTGAAGGCAGCAACGCCAGGATAATCGCGAAGATAGAGTCGCAGAAATCGCTGGAACATCTCGACGAAATCATAGGCGCGGTAGATGCCGTCATGATAGCCCGCGGCGACCTCGGCCTGGAAATACCGCTGTCCGAGGTGCCCGTGAAGCAGAGGGAAATAATGAAAAAGTGCCGCCGGGCGGGCGTGCCGGTGATTGTCGCGACGCAGATGCTCGCTTCCATGATGAACATGGCGAGGCCGACGAGGGCGGAAGTGTCCGACGTCGCGAACGCTGTTTTTGATCTCGCCGACGTTGTCATGCTTTCGGGAGAGACGGCGACCGGGCTTTACCCTGTCGAGGCCGTGAAAACGATGCGGGAGATAATAGAGGTCTCCGAGAAGGGCTCTGCAAGGAACCTTTTCGCGAGGGAGACGGGAACCCTGCCGGTGAACGTCGCGGTCGCGGAAGCGGCGTGCAGGGCGGCTTACGAAGTCAGGGCAAAATGCATCATCGCGGGCACGACAACAGGATTCTCAGCCCGGGCTGTCGCTAAGTACAGGCCTTCTGTTCCTGTCATAGCGCTGACCGGCAGCGTTGATGTCGCGCGCAGGCTGTCGCTGGTATGGGGCGTGAGGACGCTGTACTTCAAGACCGAGCGCATCGAGGAAGCCATCAAGGAAGCCCTCGAGTACCTCAAGAAAAAGCGCGAGCTGGAAAAAGGCGACGTCGTTGTCTATGCCACGGGCATGAAGGTCGGCCAGGTAGGCGGCACTAACACGATGCAGGTGCTGGTTGTTTGAGCGTATCGCGTTCCAAGAAATATTCGAAATGATTCTGGAAGACTTTAACAGCAATTAAGAAGAACAGACCTTAATACACGACATCAATGCATATTCCGGCAGCGACGGTCTGGCCCATGTCGCGTATGGCGAAGCGCGCCATCTGCGGGATGTCCGACTGCTTCTCGATTATCAACGGCTTGCTCGGCTTTATCTTGACAACAGCAGCGTCGCCCGTCTTGATGTAGTCGGGATTTTCCTGCGCGACGCCTCCCGTCTTCGGGTCGAGCTTCTTCGGGATTTCGGTGATCGTGCAGGCCACCTGCGCTGTATGGACGTGGAAAACCGGAGTATATCCCTTGCTGATAACGGAAGGATGGTTGAGAACTATGATCTGCGCGGTGAATTCCTTGACAGGCTTCGCGGCGTCCTGAGGATGGCAGACCACGTCGCCGCGCTTTATGTCGGTCTTCGACGCGCCGCGGACGTTGAATCCGATGTTGTCGCCCGGCCTCGCTTCCTGGTGCTG
>JACQIH010000058.1 GCA_016198625.1 Candidatus Aenigmatarchaeota archaeon | reverse complement strand
GGGGCGCTTGTGAAGGACATCTCCGACCGCAAGCAGCGCTTCACGCAGCTCGGCGGCATAAGGCCTTACGGCGTGTCGCTGCTCATCGCGGGCATGGACGGCGGGCCGCATTTGTACGAGACTGACCCGTCGGGAACCATAAGGGAATGGCGCGCCCACTCCATCGGGCGCGGCGCGAAGGAAGCCAAGAAAGTCCTCGTCGAGGAGTACAAGGACGACATGAGCAGGGAGCAGGCGCTCGCCCTGGCGCTGAAGGCGCTGAAAACGGGCGAGAAGAAGCTGACCATGAGGGCCGTTGAAATCGGCGTGGTCGAGGGAGGCAAGTTCCGCCTCTTCGAGCGCAACGAGGCCCGCGAGGCGCTCAAAGGGTTTGTTTGATTGATTATCTACGATATTCGTTTCTCAGGGCTTCAACCCTTGCCTTGAAGCTGTCAAGAAAATCGTTCAGTTCCGCGCCCCGCTGTCTGACAAGGTGCTTAGGGAATTTATCGGGAACGGATATTCCCAGTTCCCAGTAAGCGGTTACGACGTAACGGACTTTTTGTGCTTTTCCCTGCGAAAGGGCTGAAACGTATCTTGCTACCTCTCTTCTGGAATCCGGCGGCAATGTTTCAAGCCATAATAAGAACGTGGCGTCCTGTATTCGGGAATCGGCTACTTCCGCGGGAGGACTCATTTTCGGTTCTGCAGCAAGCGCGTATGTTTGTCCCCTGACCGGCTGTCCAGCTTCAGGCATGACACCATATTTCCGGTTTAGTACAGGCACTAGCAGGGGAGACATAGTCTGCAATGCTCTGTATAGCTCAATCCCGTATCGCGTCGCTTTTATCAGTCTGCCGGATTGAATGGCAAGCTTCGATTTTACAGTATCACCAAGAAACTTTCTGAGAATGTCTTTTCTTCTATTTCCGTTTGCTGCTGAGAACAGCCTGAAAATTTCCGGCGCGGTCAGAGGCCCGCGGCTGGCCAGCAGGTAAAGTATCTCGAGGCTGTTCGGGCTTGGCATGATATATTCTTTCCTGTCTCTGTAGCTGTAAAAGCTATTGTGTCCGGTTTTCCTAAAAAATCGGGAGGAGCAGAGGAACTGACCCTTGTAGCCTATGCTTATGGAGAAGCCGTCTTTGTGTAGCCTCTGCCTCGCTGTCGATAGCTGGGAAGCGGATGAATTTGAAAAATAACTGTCAACCGATACCCCTGGTATAAGGGCTCCGTCAGCCAAGCCGTTTACCGCAAGATACGCCCTTACAAGAGGCTGCAGGCCTGTTCTGGAGCCTCTCAAAATTTCGACAGCAAGCGGCTCAGGGCCTTTTCTCACGAGCCCCCTTCCCGCGGGCAGCAGTATATGCTTCTTTACGAAAACCCTCAGGGCGCTTTCAAAATTGTGGCGCTTTACGGAGGGAATTTTTTCATGGAACTTTTCCCAAATAGTTTTCACGGAAACAACGTCGGCGATATCCATCTTCCTGACCGTATCGAGAACCATCTCGTTGAGCGTCTTCACCCCGGGCACTATGACTTTGCCTGATTTCGAGGATCTTTGTATGGTTAGAACATCGCTTTCTTTGAGCTGCGTTGTAAGATCATCGACCAATGACATAGTTAGGAATCGCTGCAATATTTTAAAAGGCGGATATTATTCCGCCTTAAATCCTTTGCGGTTCAAATTATCTTCGGAAAGTGCCAAACTTTCCGGATTCAATGCAGCCTCGCGCTGTATTTATACAAATCAAGGCTCCGACTACGCGCTTCGGCGCTTACAAACGGAGCCCCGGATTACAGGTGAAAAAATGGTTACGGTTGAGGAAGCGATCATCGCCAAGTACAGCAAGGAAGGCAGGCATTTCGAGATTCTGGTGGATCCTCATTTGGCTTACGACCTCAAGGAAGGCAGGACGGTTTCTCTGTCGCGCATGCTCGCCAGCAACGTCGTCTTCACCGACGCGCGCAAGGCGGACAAGGCGTCGCCTTCGGATATTGAAAAAACCTTCAATACGAACGACCTCGAGAAGATAGCGGAGTTTATCGTCAAGCACGGGGAAGTTCAGCTCACGACGGATTTCCGAAGAAAAAAAACGGAGGAGAAAAGGAAGCAGGTCGCTTCCTTCATCTCGCGCAACGCCATAAACCCCCAGACGCGCGTGCCGCACCCGCCGGAGCGCATACTCGCCGCGATGGAATCCGCGCGCGTGAATATCGACCCGTTCAGGCCCGCCGAGCAGCAGGTCGACGACGTCGTGAAGGCGATCAAGAGCATCCTGCCGATATCCATCGAGGAAATCGTCCTTAGCATAGAGATACCGGCGAAATATTCCAGCCGGGCCTACGGTCTGCTTAAAGAGCTGGGAACAATACAGAAGGACAACTGGCTCAGCGACGGCTCGCTTTTCGCCAAGCTGCTGATACCCGCGGGGCTCAAGGAGTCGGTATTCAGGAGGCTCGGGGCGGTGACCGAGGGAAATGTAAAAGTTACGGAGGAGCCAAAGAGATAAATCAAAAACCAGATAAATCAAAAACCAAGAGATGAAGATTATTATGAATGAACTGCAAACGGAAATAAAGCGCACGCTTGTCGTTCCAGGCGACCTGCTCGGCGAGGGCCGCGCGGGGCACGGGGCGTACGAGGAGGACGGCAGGGTATATTCGGCGCACATAGGCTTTTCCGAGGAGCGGGCGGGCGTGTTTGTCGTCGTTCCACTGGGCGGCATATACAATCCGCAGCGGGGCGACGGGGTGATCGGGAAGATAGAGGACATCATCTTCTCCAAATGGATTGTGGATATAAACAGCCCCTACGAAGCCGTGCTGCCCGTCAGCGAAGCGACGAGCGAGTACATAGACATGGCTAAAACAGACCTTACGCATTTTTTCAACTACGGCGACCTGATTTTCGCCGAGATATCCGCCGTAACAAAAACAAAGAACGTCCAGCTGTCCATGATGAACAGGAAATGCAGGAAGCTGAAGGGCGGGCGCGTCATAAGGGTGACGCCTTCGAAGGTTCCCCGCATAATAGGCAAGGCGGGAAGCATGGTCGAGATGATAAAGAAGCTCACCGACACGCAGATCGTGGTCGGGCAGAACGGGATAGTCTGGGTGAAAGGCGCGAACGACGATATCGCTGCCGAGGCCGTGCTGACGATAGAAAAGAGGTCGCACATTTCGGGCCTGACCGACTACATCAACAGCATGGTGCAGCAGCGGATGGGCGAGAAGGCCCAGGAACCTAGGGTATAGGAGATGTCGACATGGGCGGAAAAACAAACACGGAACTGATAAAGAACGGCGTCAGGATTGACGGCCGCAAGCTCGATGAGATGCGGCCTATGGAGGCGCAGGTGGGTATATTAAAGAAGGCGGACGGCTCCGCGTTCTTCAGGCTCGGGAATACAACAGCAATAGCCGGCGTTTACGGGCCGCGCAAGGTCCACCCGAAGCACGATGAGGAGGCGGAGCGTGCCATTCTGCGCACGCGATACAGCATGGCGGCGTTCTCGACGACCGAAAGAAGCAGGCCGGGACCGAGCAGGCGCAGCCAGGAAATATCAAAAGTCACGAGGGAAGCGCTCATGCCTGTCATATTCCTCGAGGAATTCCCGAAAACCGCCATAGATGTCCATATTGAGATTTTACAGGCGGACGCGTCGACGCGCGTCGCCGGAATCAACGCGGCGTCCCTGGCATTAGCCGATGCCGGCGTGCCGATGACCGACCTTGTAGCGTCGGCGAGCGCGGGGAAGGTGGCGGGGCATGTGGTGCTCGATGTCGCGGGGAAGGAAGACACCGAAGGCGAGCTTGACCTGCCGGTGGCGTATTACAAGAGGAGGAACCTCATAACGCTGCTGCAGATGGACGGGCTCGCGAAAGCCGAGGAAGTGAAGGAAATAATAAAGCTGGCTATCAGGGGCTGCGAAAAAGTCCACGCCGTGCAGAAGGAAGCCCTGAAGCGGAAATACAGGACGGATGACTGAAACAAATGGTGATTTGAAATGCTAGAAATCGACTCGCATCTTGTGAAGGAAATGGTCATGAACGACCGCAGGCTGGACCACAGGCGGTTCGACCAGTACCGTGAATTGCAGATTGACGCGGGCTTCGTGACGTCAGCCGAAGG
>JACQIH010000054.1 GCA_016198625.1 Candidatus Aenigmatarchaeota archaeon | reverse complement strand
GGAGCGGGTACGCTGGCGTTCCTAGGATTTCTGGCTTTCCTGGCGGCAATATACCAGGGTCCCGTGTCGCTGGTTAATGCCCTTGACAACACGCAGAACTTGTTCGTGCTTTTCTACGCGACTATCATAAGCATTTTTAAGCCGTCAATACTCAAGGAAGAAGTGAAGGGTTCCGTCATAGCATTAAAGCTTCTCGCGATAGCAGTAATCTTCGCGGGCGCGTACCTGGTTTCGATGTAGTGGTTTTTCATGAGCCAAAAATCCGAGATTGCTCATTACACATGGGCTGACAAGATAGCGGGCGAGCTGCTGCAAAGAGGCAAAAAGCATGTTGCCCACGGCATGTGGACGCCCTCAGGTTATTTCCATATAGGCAACGCGCGCGGTGAGTTGCTTGTCCCAGCGATGGTAGCACGCGCGGTGAAGGACGCAGGTGGAAGCGCCAGGACTCATTTCCTTGCAGATGACTTCGACGACATGGACAAGGTTCCAGCGGGCATTGATGTGGATGCGGAGAAATACAAAGAATTTCTCGGGAAGCCGCTGCGCGAGATTCCGTCGCCTATGAAGGGATACGATTCATGGGCTTCTTTCTTCACGGACCAAGCGCTAGGGGGCATAGAGCGGCTTGGAGAAAAGCCGAAATTCTATTCCGTTTACGACGAATACAGGAAAGGCACTTACGACAAAGCCATCAAGATCGTCCTTGACAATGCCGGCAAAGTAAGAGATTTATGGGAAATAATCACGGAAACACACAAGCCCGAGAACTGGCTCCCTGTCATGGTCGTGTGCGAGAGCTGCGGCAGGAGCGCGACGACAAAGGCAGTATCATGGAGCGGAAAAAATCTGGCGTATGTCTGCAGCGAGCCGCGGGAATACGCGAAGCCCTGCAATCATTCCGGAGAAATCATCCCCCACAAGGGCAACGTGAAGCTACCGTGGCGCGTTCATTGGCCAGCTACGTGGTTTGTTTTTGGAACAACATTTGAGAGCGGCGGGAAAGACCATTTCACGAAAGGCGGCTCTGTGGACACAGGCAGGGCGTTTATGAAAGAAGTGTTCAACGTCGAGCAGCCGCTGCTCATAGGCACGGAGTTCATACAATTAGGCGGCGAGAAGATATCCGGTTCGCGAGGCAATGTAATCACGCCGGAGCACTGGCTGGAAGTGGCTGACGCGGAACTGCTGCGCTTCATGATGATTTCCTACCAGCCCGGCACGGCCATAGACTTCGACATGCACGGCGGAAAATTGTTCCTGCTCGAGCAGCGCTACCACGAGGCGGAGCAGGTCTATTACGGGGAGAAGTCTTTGGGCGAGAAGCGGGATGCGCAATTGAGGCGTGAGTATATGCTGTCCCAGGTAAAGAAGGCGCCGAAGGGGATGCCCGTGCAGCTCGATTATTCGCTGCTGGCCACGGTCGTCCAGATGTACCCGCACAAGAATATCGGGAAAATCATCGAGCTGCTGCGCTCCCTGAAAGCGCTGAAGAAAGAAAATCTGGCAAAGGACGATGAAAATAGAATCTCCGCCAAGATAAATCATGCGCGCGCATGGGTCAGCAGGTACGCTCCCGACGATATGAAATTAAAGCTGAACGAGGCCGCCCCTGCCATGGACCTGACCGAGCAGGAAACCGACGCCGTCTTCACGTTGAGCAACGAGCTGCTCAAGGAGTGGGACGAAGCCGGGCTGCAGTCGAGGATTTACGAAATAGCTAGGGAGAACGACGTGGAGCCGAAGCGATTCTTCCAGATATTGTACAGGATGCTGCTCAGCAGGGACCACGGACCAAGGCTTGGCCATTTCATCGTCATAGTCGGGAAAGAAAAAATCCGCGCTATTCTGGACACGCTGAAGAAGTAAGCCATGTGGATGGATATCCCGATTTTCCGGTGAGACTTCTTTTTTATAATTTTGGGCTTTTCTTTTATGTATATTGTCTGTTTCATTCCTTCTGCTCGCACGCAAATACTAATGTGGTGGGCGATATGAGAATCGATCAGGAAGACGAAGAGTTTCTGGATGGCGAGGATGATTAGCAGAAAATCGCTGGGGTGGATAGAATGCCTAGATACGGGAAATCAGCGGGGAAGTGGGTTCGGAGAGCGGTCCGCAGGATGAAGCGCGGGACGCTGAAAAGCGGCAGGAGCGGCAAAACAGTGAGAAGCCGGAGGCAGGCGATAGCAATAGGGCTATCGGAAGCGCGGAAAAAGGGCGCGAAGGTCCCGAAGAAAAGGAGATGATCATATGAAAAGGCGCAGCGAAAAGCTCGAGGAATGCATAGAGGGCTGCATGTACTGCCAGCGCGCCTGCCTTGAAACGCTTGAATACTGCCTGGGCAGGGGAGGCGGGCATGCAGAGCTCTCGCACACTACATCGCTGATGGACTGCGCAAAGCTGTGCGAAGCGGCGGCGGACCTTGCGATAAGGGGCTCCGCGCTGGAGCCTAAAGTGTTCGAGCTGTGCGCCGCGGCGTGCGAGAAGTGCGCGGATTCGTGCGAAAGCTTCGACGACGCGCAGATGAAGTCGTGCGCCGAAACATGCAGGCACTGCGCCGGATCCTGCAGGAGAATGGCGCGCATGATACACGCATGAGCTAGGCGAAGTCCGCGAGGCTTCTCAGCGCCCCGTTTTGTCAACGTTGCTGATTTTGATTATTCACTAGATAATCCTTTTCTGCTACCAATTTCTACTCCGGCCTGCTCGTATATCTCAGAAATCCCGCCTTTGTAATAGTTCTGAAT
>JACQIH010000057.1 GCA_016198625.1 Candidatus Aenigmatarchaeota archaeon | reverse complement strand
CGTTATCTCCACGTTCACGCCCTTGTTCGTGATGAAGTCCCAGTGCAGGGCGGAAGAGGACGTCCCGCCGTACGCCTTGTCCTTGTTCATGCCTATCGCGACGTGGATGGTGCCGCCTATTTTCTCGTCTGTGAGCAGGTACCCTATGATCGTGTCTATTATCGGGTTGAGCCCTATCCCCAGCTCCGCGAAGTTCGTCGTGCGAAGCACCTTTTCGTGCTTGCTGTCGATGGCCGAGAAGTGTTTTATCGTGCCTTTCAGCGCGTCGAAATTCTTCTCGGCGCCGCTCTTTTGCAGGTTCAGCCTGCCTTTGTCGAACACGAGCCTTATGTCCTCTATGATTTTTCCCGTCAGCACGTCCGTCCGCTTTGGCGAGACCAAAATGCCGCCGCCCTCGGTTTCCACCGGCGTCGTGAATACCTCGCCGTCGGGCAGGTTCAGCCCGATGTCCTTCTGCTTTATGTCGTTGTCGTCGATCAGGCCGTCAGCGGCTTTTATCTTCCTGTTGGCCATGCGGAGCGTCAGGTTCGTGCCGAACTCGTCTGTGATGTGGACAAATTTCGCGCCCGACAGCTTTTTGATGATGACAGCCGCCGGCTTCTGAAGCTCCTTCGGCGCAAGCAGCATGCCGTCGAAAACGAATTTTTTCAGCATCGAAAAAGAAACGCCAAGCTTCGACGCCATTTCTTCCGTCGCGAACCCGACGTAGCACCACTTCACCTCGTGCTCGTCCATCTTCTTGCGTACGGGCCTGTTGCCCTCGATAAAAGCGGCGATTTTGTGCTTCGGTATTCCTTCCATTATCCTCGGGTCTTTCGGGCTTTCTATGCGTATCGAGTTGTCAAGAGCTTCCACCATTTTCATGCCGAGCTTTGAGGTGCTCCGCAGGTATTCCAGAGGCACATGTTCATATACAGCCTTCGTGTATTCGTCGCTGGTCGTCGTGAAGGAAGGATGGACGCCGCCTTTCATCGCTTCTATGGCGATGCTCTCGACGAGGTCGTGCGTGTGCAGCCCCGCGCCAATGCGCAGCGTCTCACCGGGCTTCATGTTCATCGATTCGACAATCCGCTTCGACAGCTTCTTCCGGAGGGATTTTGCCAGCATTTTATCACAACTGTTTTTAATTACTGTTGTAGAATATTAAGGTATGCCTACGAGAAAAGAAAAGTTAAGGAAAGTTTTTTTGCAGACGCTCCGCGCAAAGAAGCGCGACAGGATACTGGTTCTCTACGACAGCAGGCAGAAGGAAAAGATTGCCAGGCAGTTCTCGTCGGCTTTGCATGGATTTCCTGTCTCGCTCCTGGGAATGCGCCGAACAGGACAGCACGGGAAGGAGCCCGAACGGCGCGCAGCTTCAGCAATGAAGCAGCACGACGTTGTCATCGCGGTGACGACGTATTCGCTGACGCATACGGCGTCAGTCAGGAACGCGAGGAAAGCAAGGGTCGCGTCGATGCCCGGCTTCGAAAACAGGATGATGCACTGCCTGCTGGTGGATTACAGAAAACTGAGGAAAACAACAACGAGGCTTGCCAAAAAACTTGAAAAAGGCAGCGCAGTCGAAGTAATAACGCCTTCCGGAACCGACCTGCAGTTTTCGATAAAAGGCTGCAGAGTAACTCCGTCCTACGGCATTGCAGAAAAGGACCACGTTGTGAATCTTCCCGACGGCGAAGTTTTCCTGCCGCCGAAGAAAATGAACGGAGTGCTCGTTTTCGATTCTTACGGCTCGGCGATAAGAAAGCCGACGAGGCTTATCGTAAAAAACAACAGGATAGCAGAATTCCAGAAAAACTGGAACGGCAATTACATGAAAAAAATCCTGGGCAAGAAGAACGACCGCTTCGTCGCGGAGTTCGGGATAGGCACGAACGGCGCTGCAAAGCTGATAGGCAATGTACTCGAGGATGAAAAGGTTCTCGGCACGTGTCACATCGCATTCGGCAACAATCTCGGCTTCGGCGGCAGCAATGCAAGCAACGTGCATATCGACGTCATCCTGAACAAGCCGACGATATGGATAGACGGCAAAGCGATAATGAAAAAAGGCGAGCCATTGTGGTAAGCGAAGGCTATCGGAACAGATTATAAACATCGTAAATTATGATGGGTTCTGACTATGCAAGACATTTCTCACATATTCCGGAGCTACGACATCCGCGGCATCTACGGCAAGGACATCAACGAGGAAATAATGAGAAAAATAGGGACAGCCTTCTTCAGCTTCACGAAGAGCGCCGTGCTTGCAAGGGATGTCCGCACTTCTTCCCCGCGGCTTGCCAAGGAGTTTGCGGCTGGATTCTCGGAAGCCGGCGGGACAGCTAGCGACGCAGGCTTGTTGCCTTTAGGCGTCGCGATGTTCCACGCGTGGCGCAGCAAGCGGAAGCTGGCTTACGTGACGGCGTCGCACCTGCCGAAGGAATGGAACGGCGTGAAGTTCTTTCATCAGAGCGGCATGGGATTTCTCGAGAAAGAAAACTACAGGATGCGCGACATTGTCATGAAAGGGAAAGCCCGCCCCAAATCTGTGACAAAGGGAAGAATAACAGAAGAAAACAGCAAAAAAATAGTTTCCGATTACATCACCTACGTATCGAAGAAAATCAGGGCTGAGCAGCATTTACGCATAGCCGCTGATTTCGGCAACGGTGCAGGAGGCCTTGCCGGGAAAAAGCTGCTGCAAAGCTGCGGCTTCGAGGTCGTTCCTGTGCTTGAAACTCCCGACGGCGCCTTCCCTAATCGGGACCCCGAACCGCAGGAAAATCCGCTGGATGCGCTGAAAGAAGCTATGGAAAGAAGCGGCAGCGATTTAGGCATTGCTTACGACGGCGACGCGGACAGGATGGTGCTTGTCGCGCCGTCCGGAAGGAAGCTCAGCGCGGAGCAGGCGTCTTACCTTATCTTGTCGGCCTTGCACGAGAAAGGTCCTGTTGTCGGCAACGTCGAATGCTCCATGCTTCTTGATTACGTGGCAAAGAAATTCGGGCGCCGCGTGGCAAGAATACCCGTGGGGCATACGTTCCTGGTCAATGAATCCATGAAGCGCGGCGCCTGCCTGGGCGTGGAATCTTCAGGCCATTACATCGTGCCGTTATTGTTTCCTTTCGACGACGCGCTTTCGGTAAGCGCTTACGCGGCTTACGCCCTGTCAAAACACCAGGAATCCTTGGATAAAATTATAGACGGGCTCCCGGAATATCACTTCACTCGTGTCAATGTACCGTGCGACGACAGGAGGAAATTCATCGTGATGAAAAATCTGGCGAAGAGAGTCAAGTCGGATTATGCGGGCGTAAGCACAATAGACGGAGTAAGGATTGATTTGCGAAGCGGCTGGGCGCTTGTGCGCGCGTCAAACACGTCTCCGCTGGTACGGCTGAGCGTCGAGGCGGAAACGCGAAAGGAAATGGAAAGCATCAGGCAGCAATTTATGCAAATGCTGAATGATGAAATTAAGAAGATTTAGAGCAGTCAGTGATAAGATGACAGAAGCAATAATCCTTGCCGGCGGCTTCGGAAAGAGGATGCGGCCGCTTACCGACGACATCCCCAAGTGCCTCATACCGGTTAATAACAAGCCGCTCCTCGATTACCAGCTGGATCACCTGAGAAAGCATGGAATCAGGAAAATAGTAGTGGCGTGCGGCTACAAATGGGAAAAGATAAAGCAGCGCTACGGGTCGTCACTTCTCTACTCCGTCGAAGAAGAGCCTTTAGGCACCGGCGGCGCAGTGAAGAGAGCGCTGGAGCATGTGGAAGGTCATGACTTTCTGGTTCTGAACGCCGATGACGTCAGCAATGCGGATATCAGCGGTTTTGTCAATGCCGGCAGCAACGCAACGGCCGTCGCCCGCTTTCACAGCGGCTTCGGAATAGCGGAAATCAAAGGCGGGAAAATCGTGAAATTCATCGAGAAACCGCTGCTTCCTTACTGGGCGAACATGGGCATGCATCTGCTGAATAAAGACGTAAAATTTGCTGACAAATGCAGCTTGGAATACGACATCCTGCCCGTCCTCGCGAAGAAAGGCATGCTCAAGGCGTACAAGCACAGCGGCTTCTGGCGCACTGCCAACACGGTGAAGGAAATAGAGGAGCTCGAGGCGTTCCTGAAGGAGAATACTTTATAAAGTTTGATAAATTAGGATTTTAAATGAAACTTTTAGATGGGCACATGAAAAATGCTTTCTACACTGTTGTAGGTTCTCTTGCCAGCTGGTTTGTTCTTAAAACAGCGGGCGTTACTATTGATACGGGCTTCTGGATTATGTTCGTTTTGTTGCTTCTTATTTACTTCGAAATCTGGGATATGTCCGATAAGAAGAAATGAATTATTCCACTTTCTTTATTTCTTCCGCCACTATCTCGAGCTGGTTCTTGTAGAGCTGCACCTTTCCCGTGACCGAGACCTTGTCGCCGCGCCTGAGCGCCTCGCTGCCTGCGGCCTTGCCACGGAAAAGGACGACGCGCGTGCTGTTCTCGAGAGTGGCGAAGACGTTGCCTTCCCTGATGGCTATGGATTTTATGGTCCCGTTAATCATGACATCCCTGCCGATGTAGCTGCTGTCCACAGCTAGGCCGGTTATTTCAGCTGGTTTGGACGATTCCGTGACGAAAAAAAGGGCAATTATGCCCGCAGCAGCGAGGACGAGCGATACTTTCTCGAGGTCTTTCATTGCAGGTTCCACACGTGATAATCGGTATATACCGGGCCTGTCGGCGCCAGCACTGACTGCTTCAGCTTCACGGCATCGACGGTCATGCCGCCTATTTCGACGTCTTTGTTGCCTTTCACGAATCTTACCAGATCTTCCTTGCCCGTGACCGATCTGACCCTTGCCAGGGTAAGGTGCGGCGTTATTCCCCTCTCCTTTTCGAAAGGCGGGCACAGGGCTTGCTCGATAGAGTGCTGCAGCCTGTGCAGCTCAGGCGCGCCGAGCCAGACAACGCGTATGTAGCCAGTGGAAGGGAATACGCCAATGTTCTTTATGGTGATTTCGAAATGCCGCCAGTCCTTCAGCAGGCAGCCGATTACATTTCTTACGTAAGACACATGGTCGCCGCTGGCTTCGCCGAGGAATTTCAAGGTGAAGTGAAGGTTCTCCGGCTCCACGAGCTTCACGTCTCCGGCTTCATTCAAGCGCTGCTGCAGCTCTGCCACAGCTGGTTTCAGCGCCTCATCCAGATCCACAGCCAGGAAGCAGCGCATGCAAATAAATGCCGGACAGCGATATTTAAAGAAAGAGACGTGTGTGAGGGAATTCCTTAAGCCTTCAGAATTCTGCGTTTCTGAGACCTTTTTAGCCCAAAAAACTTTATATGTACAGTTGTATAAAGAATTCTTCGATGGCAAGGAAAAAAGGCTTCGATAACCGGAAAATAGCGGCGATTATAGGCGCCCTGGCAGACAACCCGGACGGCCTGTGGTTGAGGAACATAGCGCGGGAGACAAGCCTGCATCCCCTGACTGTTTCTAGGTACCTCAATACCGTTCTGAAGCCGCTTGTAGAAGAAACGAGCCTTAGAAGCGAGAAAAAGCCGATCCTGAGGGTAGTGAAGCTCAAGCCCTATGTCCTCGGAAAGCTCCAGGAAGGCCGTAGTTTGGGCCAGATTCTCCGCCTGCTGAAGCTGATGGAAAGCGTGAGAGAATAGCGGATTCAGCAGAAGCCAGAATTAAGATAGGGACTGTCTTCTGATACTTTAGACCTTCATATGAAGTTCATAAGGACTTCATGAACATCTTCGTGAATATCATGAATATTCCGTGAAGGTCTGTGAATACTAGAATTTTTCCCTCACGAATCTAGACCATTGAACATCATCAAACTCACATTTAAGGATTTATTCCAAACAAAACCCATAAAACTCTTTATAGACCCTTCATATGAACTTCACAAAACCTTCACAAAACCTTCACGAACTTCACGGTGAATACATATGAAGTTCACGAAATTCACATGAATTCACGGATAAAATAGCCTATTTTCGTGAAGGTTTAGAGCTTCTACCGTGAACATCTTATGAACTTCATAAGCAAAAAGCATTTAAGCCGTGAAGTTAATAGGCCAGTATGGAAAAAACAAGTGAAAATGAGGATGAGCCTGTCTCTAACATAGGAAACGAAGGAGCAGAAGTAGCGCAAAGAAGTGAGAACAGCGACGAAGCAGCGACGAAGGAGACAATGCCTGTCTCATTTTCGCCTTCTGCCTGGTTTGCGGAAAAGGGCTGGAGCAACAATCCTTTCACGTTCAGCATACTTCCGTCACTTTTTGTAGGTTACAGGGAGCAGGTAGCAAGAGCCATGCTCTTTCTTGGAGAAAAGCACAAATTCGTGCTTGTCACAGGGCCTACAGGCTCAGGGAAAACGACCCTCCTGAAGCGAATCCAGGCGGATTTGGCAGGGAAATTCGATACGCTCTACGTGGGAAAGCCGCCGGAAAAGCCCGATGATTTTGTCGATATCTTCAATGAAAAGTTCAGGGCGCCGTGGCCGCTGCGCTGGTTCACCCCGGGAATAAGGAACGTTTATCAGATACCTGATTTTCTGAACAAGAAACTGAAGAAAAAGCATCTCGTCGTGCTCCTCGACGAGATACACGAGGCGGACAAGGACATACTGGAATGGATACGCGTCCTCTCGGACCAGGTCGATAACATTTCATTCCTTCTTTCAGGGCTCCCTCATTTTGACGAGGAACTTTCAGCCAAGCTCGAAACGTTCAGGAAGAGGATCACGGCGAATGTGCAGCTGCTATCTCTCACAAAAGAAGAGACTGAAGAGCTTATAACGCGAAGAATACAACATGTTGGGGGTCAAGGCAATGAATTTTCACAAGATGTTGTGAATTTTATTCATAGCCGCAGCGGCGGCTTTCCCCGCGAAGTCCTGCGCCTCTGCGACGAATTTATATACCATGCCATCGTCAAAGGGAGGAAAGATATATCCATGGATTTGCTGGAAGGCGTGAAAGAAGAGAAAATCGAGCCGCAAATGTCCCTCGGCATTATTGAAAAAATGACTCCCATGCAGCGGGAAATTTTAGAGGTTCTCGCACAGAAGCCGCTGTCCCCGGGACAGATTGCGAACAGCCTGAACCTGGAAAAATACAAGTCGCGCCAGCACGCGGTGCGCTCGGTGAATAACGTGCTGAAACTTCTGCTGAAGGAAGGCTACGTCGAGCGGGCGCAGAGCGAAAAAACTTTCGTGTACTCGCTCACGCCGAAGATAAAAACGCTGATGGTGAAGGCGTAGTGGAAATGTGGTTAATTCATAACCTACATTCGCTCACATAAGAAACATTTTTGATGCAACTTTTTTGGAAAAAGTTGCGTTGCAATTATTTAAGTCTGCGGCGCGATATATGCATAATCAAAATCAGTGAGGTGCTTATGATGACAAGTCGTGGTCGTGAATTGCTCGGCAAGGTTGTTGTTTCTGAGGAGACAGGCAGGAAATTCGGCGTCATCGGCGACATGAATTTCGTCTCCGAAAGCGGTGAATTGCTGTCATTGGTCCTGGTGGAGCCTACAAGGCACGTTTCGGACCTCTCTCTGGAGCGCGATGAAAACAGCAGGTTGCTTGTTCCATTCTCCAGCGTGCGCAGCGTCGGCGATTTCGTGATAATCAGCGAGAAGGACATCGTCTAATTGCTGGTTTTTATGAATAATCAGGTGTGCCCTATGAGCGATGCATGGATCATCTCGAAATAGGCAAAATAATTTATTCAGATTCGAAGTTACCTACTTCTTGGTCCCGCGCAAGGCGACGCGTTGGTATAATTTTAGACAATGCGCAGATGCTCGGGTATGTTACTCCGGCGGAAAGAGACGAGTTAGGACGCACGGTAAGAAACTATCAGAAACTTGTTACAGCCGATGCACTTCTCCCCCGAGGAACTCGCATTCTTACGGCCCGGCTCCTCAATGACTTGACAATCCATGCCTATTTGCATAGAAACGGAATTAACCCCCCTGATTTGAGGGAACATGCGAAGCAGATCGCGGATGGGGCCTATATAGTGACATCGGATTTAGAAAGTGCTGTTGCATTGCTTAACCTCATCCGAGAACAGCGAGGCGAATTAGGTTTCTTGCCTGATACTTTGAGAAATCTGCAAGAAAGATTTACTTCTCTACCAGAACCTTATCGCTCAGCGGGAAACTAATCGCTTATCCCTTTCGGCCCCAGATGAAACACGGCCTCGCCCTCGGGCAGGTAGGAGCTGTCAATTAAACGCGCGATGCGCGTGTCGCCCTTGCTTTTCCGCAGGTAGATTCTTACCCCGCTGGCGTGCGCGACGATGTGGCCGCCTATCGCGGTCGTGGGATCGCCGAACATGAGCCCGGGATTCGCCATGACCTGGTTCGTCATGATGACGGCGACGTTGAAAACGTCCGCGAGCCTCTGCAGCGAGTGTATGTGCCTGTTCAGCTTCTGCTGGCGCGGCGCGAGCTCTCCCCGTCCCGTGTAGTCCGCGCGGAAGTGCGCCGTGAGGGAATCGATTACAACAAGCTTGATGTTCTTTTCCTTGATGATATCCTTTGCCTTATCCACAAGGACGACCTGGTGGTCGCTGTTAAAGGCCCTGGCCACATAAATATTTTGTAGAACTTTCTTCGGGTCCAGCCCGCGCGCCTCGGCTATTTCCCTGATTCTTTCAGGACGGAAGGTCGCTTCCGTGTCGATGAAAAGGCACGCGCCGTTGAGGCCGCCCTTTTCCTTCGGCAGCTGGACATTCACAGCTGCCTGGAAACCTATCTGCGACTTGCCGGAAGCGAAAGCGCCGTAGAATTCCGTGATGGTCTGCGTTTCTATGCCGCCGCCGAGAAGGTTGTTCAGCGATTCGCTGCCCGTGCTTATCTTGCCGATTTCCTCCCTTTTTTCAAGGACTTCCGCCGCTGTCTTGAACCCCATGTCGAGCTTTGCTCGCGCCGCCGCGATTATTTTCTCCGCCGTTGCATCACCTATCTCGCACACAGCTGCCAGCTCGCCGGAAGACGACGCGGCAATGGACATCATGTCATCGTATCCAGCAGCGCGCAGCTTCTCCGCGCCTCTCGGGCCTATTCCGGGAAGGTCTTCAATGGTCATCACGCTTTCGCTTTGCTCGGCAAGCTCCTCTTTCAGAACTTCGGCTACAATTTCTTCCTTCGCCTTTTTCTCTTTTACGATGACTTTTTTCGGCATGGTTACACCTAGCTGTAGAATAATCTATTCGGAGGAGTGTCAGTAAGTTTCTGAATTAATTCTGTCAGCACATCTCGTGGTGTAGCGTCCGGTATCGTTGCTAAAGCCACTTCATAGGTATTTCTCTGTTCTCCGTCACCTTCATGTCCAACCGCTTCCAAAATCGCGTCGGCTGCTCTTATTCTCGTTTTTGGACTCAAGCGGTCAGCATATGGTACAAATAGTTCAGCCGGAACTCTTAGTTCGTTGCCATTCGCCCTTAGATAAACAACAACTTTCCCTCGGTTCAATTCTGCGCGGACATTATCAATACCATCGTACGGAAAATTTTCCGGATCTTGTAGCGTTGTCATAGTTATTCCATCCTGCTTAGCAGCATTTCAATCTCCTTCTTCACCTCGACGTCCCGGACGCCGCTGACAACAAATTCCAGCCTGTCGAAGACCTTGTTCCTCCGCACCGCGCCTTCGAGGAGGAATTCCCTGCCCAGCTGCACGCGGTCGAAGACCGCGGCCCTGTCCATCTTGCGCATAAAAGCGCGGCGCGCTTCGTCCGTGCGATAGCCGAGGACTTTCTCGGCGTTCTCGCCGAAAAACACGGCGCGCATGTTCGCCGTGCCGTCGTCGATGATGCCCGAGACGACCAAGGCGTGATCGGGTTCTACCTCGCCGTGCTCGTCGCACTTGAAATTGCTTTCCTCCTTCACGCGCGCGCTGCATTTTGGGCATATCTCGTAGAAAACATTCCCCTCGAAAACCTGCAGCAGCGCGGCGCGGAGCTGTTTGTACTGGTTCTCCCTAAGCTGGGCGATGGACGAGCGCTCGTATTTTCTCGTTATGTCAGCAACCTTCACTTCTTCCTGTGTTTTTACAATCGAGCCGTATCTTCCCATTCGTATTTCGCTGCCATACAGGCCTTCCCGCACGAAGCCGCGCACCCTCGCGGTGTCGCCCTCCTCCGCGCTCAGCTTCTCTATCTCCTCGTTCCATAAAACAAGCCGGATCGATCCAGATTCATCCGCCAGCGTCACTGCAGCCAGCTTTCCCTTTCCCTTCTCGCTTTCGTAATCCTTCCTGTCTATGCGCATTATCTTCCCGACGATATCGACGTTCTGCATGCCGGGCATGATGTTCTCTATCAAAAGCCGTTCCTGCTTGCGCAGCTCGACTCCCAGCTCTCGCGCGACTATGTGGCCCGCGCCCTCGTAGGAAATAAGACCCGACAGCTCGACCTGCTTTTCCTCTATCTTGTTGTGTATTTCATCCTCGCTGAGACCGGTAGAAGAAGCAATTTTTCTGACGATTTCGTCCATGCGTAAAATACTGCGGTAAAATGTTTAAAGGCGAAGAGGATAAAATGGCGTATGAATCGCCGATATTCTGATGATGAAATAATACAGAGATTTGGCACTGAATTGCACAGAAGAGTAGGAAGAGGAGAACATCCGATAGATGCTTACGTTAAAACAATGTTCGCTTTTTATCAGAGATATCCGCGCCCCCGTGAAGATTGGGATAAATTAGAAGGCGCAATACGTACAAGATATAATCCAGTAGGAAAAACAATGGCCGAATTTCTGAGAAGAGTGAAAGCTTATGAATGCCCATCCGAAATTGCTTCACAGAAAATAGTCAGCAGAAACCGCAGGCATACGCCGAAAGTTCGTTAATCCCTTCCCTCAACAACCCTCCGCGCCATCTTTATGTCCTTCTTCAGCACCGTGCGCCTGTTTGACAGGTCCGACAGCTTCTGTGCTTCTGCCGCGATGAGCTTCGCCTTGTCTTCCAGCAGCTTTGCGAGCGCGCGCGCCGCTTCGTCGCTGACGCGCTTCGCGCCGGCCTTCTTGAATAGCCTCCTTACGGGTTCTATGGTGAGCATGATATCGCATAACAGATGGGAAGAAGATGCTTTAATAGCATCCGGGAAGCAAAAAGAACGATTTTCATCGCGTTCAGCCCGCTATTTTAGATTTTCCTTTCGCTCAGGCCATTACGGATGCCTTGCAGGGCTTGTGAGACTTCATGTAATTGCTGCGAAGAATATAACAGTATAGATT
>JACQIH010000051.1 GCA_016198625.1 Candidatus Aenigmatarchaeota archaeon | reverse complement strand
CGCCAGCTGGTCCAGATTAAGCTCCTTGCCAAGGTTGACGGAAACCACTATATTTTCTATCTTTACTTTTATCGCGTTCTCGTTCACGCGTATGCCGATTTTCTTTATGTTGCGCACTGTTTTCTGCAATGCCCTTTTGGCATCGGAAGTGCTGCGCGCGCCCACGCATATGATCTTGCCGCTGCGGAAAACCAGCGTCGCGACGCGCGGCTCGTCCAGGCGATAGACAAGCCCCGGGAACTGCTCGGGCTCGTATTCGCTCGCCTCCAGCACCGTAAGAAGCTTGTCAAGCGATATTATTTTCTTGATGTCAGTAGAAGCAACGACGTTCTCGATTTTAATTTTCTCGGCGATGACAAACACTCCCCGCGGAACTCTTTCCAAACTTTGAAGCAGCAAAGTTCGCTGAGTATTTAAATAAGACATAAAGTATTTAAATGATATTTAAATACTGCGGGGATTTTCATGCTTCACCGGGACATCATCGGGCTCAGCACGAAAGGCGGGCTGAGCTTCATCGACATAACGGCCGACGTTGCCGGCATCGTGCAAAGAAGCGGCGTGAAGGAGGGAACATGCTCCGTGTTCCTTCCCGCGACGACCGCGGGCCTGCTCCTGAACGAGAAGGACCGCATGCTTCTGGAGGATTTCAAGAAGCTGTTCCAAAGCATAGACGAGAAAAAGATATACCACCATCCGAGCAACGCCTTCGCGCACCTGAGAGCAAGCATGCTCCGCAGCGACATAACCTTCCCCGTGTCGAAGGGCGAGCCGCGGCTCGGGGCCTGGCAGTCGATCATCCTCTGGGAATTCGACGCGAAGCCCCGCAAGAGAAGCGTGACCGTCACGGTAATGGGCGAATGACATGGCCGTGCCGCAGTTCATATGGTTCGTGTGGGCGCTCAGCGTAACGCTCAGCAACATCATCATAGGCGCCCTGATTTTCCATTACCTGAATACCAGACACGTAAGCAAAAAAGATCTCGGCACGCTCCGCGAGATAAGCTTCTACTACGTCATCGGCCTGATGATAGCGATAATCAGCTCCGTTTTCATGCTGTTCCTCGCGTCCTCGTAAGCCTGACAGCGCCGCATAAAAAGGCTCGGTACTTATTCTAGGCCATGCGACTCGCATCGCTCATTTCCGGCGGAAAGGACTCCTTGTACGCGATGTACCTTGCGAAGCGGCAGGGTCACGAGATAAAATACCTCGTTTCCCTGATTTCAGAAAATGTTGAAAGCTACATGTTCCACATACCGAACATACATCTCGTGGACAGGATCGCAGAAAATATCGGGCTGCCGCTTGTAAAACAGCAGACAAAGGGCGTCAAGGAGGAGGAGCTCAAGGACATCCGTTCCGTTCTCGAGAAACTAAAGCCGGAAATAGACGGGATAACGACCGGCGCCGTTGCCAGCAACTACCAGAAGACCCGCATAGATTCCATCTGCTTCGACCTCGGGCTTGCGAGCATCGCGCCTTTCTGGGGGGGAAATCCTGAAGAAGTTTTGAGAAGCATGCTTGGGGACGGCTTTTCCATAATGATCGTAGCCGTCGCGGCCCCGCCGCTGAGCGAGGAATGGCTGGGCCGCGTCATCGACGAAAAGTGCGTTGATGAGCTGGTCCTGCTGAACAGGAAGCACGGCATTCATATTCTCGGAGAGGGCGGGGAATTCGACACGCTGGTTCTGGACTGCCCGCTCTACAGGAAAAAAATTCTCGTGAAACATTCGGAGAAAAAATGGGACCCCAAAACCATGTCCGGACACATGGACGTCATGGAAATCGGCTTCGCGGAGAAATAAGAACCCTTTGCCGCCAGATAATTATTCATGTCATGGGATCCGCGGAACACGAGAATATACGAGCGCGAGCTGGGCAGGCCTTTCCGAGAATTCGAGTACGTCGATTCCGTGCCGCAGGGGGTCGTAATCGACGGCAGGTTCATTCCCGTCGAGGAAGTCGAGCCGTGGTACCTGACTGACGGGCTCCACCACATAATCCTCGGCATGACGAACGGCGCGAAGATATGGCTGAGGAAGGGCATGGACTATTTCAACAAGAGGAAGACACTTCTCCACGAGATGCTGCACCTCACCGACATGTCCGCGAGCGAGGAGCAGATACGGGAAAGGACCGACGCCGTCATGAGAGGAGCTTCGCTCCTGCGACCGAGCTACTATCTGGTCTATAACTGAGCTGCTTCCCTGGCATTTTCCCGCCTTCTTCCAAAGCTTTAAAAGTGTTACTGGATAGTGGTTATAAGGTAACTCGAATGCATTATTTCCGCAGGGATCCATTACCAAGGGCCGACTACGTAGGCGCATCCGTACCGACTTTTCACGGTGCCCGGGAAAGGCCTGTACCACAAAGACTAGCGGATTTCGCGCATAGGTACAAGGCGCCTATTATTGCTACGCTAGTCGCCGCTGGACTTGCCCTGACAATTTATGCGGGCGTCCGCGTTTCCCAAAACCGCGAAAGAGCGGACATGGAACAAGATCTTCAAGCAATCGAACGATGCATTCGAAAGAAAGCTGAAAATTCGGGAGTTAATCCGGACGATACAGCGGCCAGGCATGCTTTGATGCAATTATGCCCGGAAAAAGTGCCTAGTTCTCAGTAGTCAGCCGATAATATACCCCGTCACGAAGTTCATTATCGGGGCGTCCAGGGCGAAGGAAGCCACGGTGAAGACGGCGTAAGCGACGACCATCACCTTCAGCTTGGTCATCATGTCGGCTTCTTCCAGCAGTATCTCGCCCGCTATAATCCAGACAATCAGCGATATGAGCAGATCAACGTAAAGCGGCAGCGAGAACGCCTGGTTCATGAGCGTAGTGACTATCGGCGCCGCGAACAGCGCGAGCAGGGAAATGACGGCCGTATGCGTGGGCCGGAACTCGTGGCCTATCACGCTGTCCGCCAGGGTTATGACAAGGAACGCAAGGACTGACTTGATAAGCAGCGCCAGAATGCCCGCCGTGGAAAGATCAACGCCGAAGAATACTGCCATAATCAGAACCCATCGTATTATGTTCTATTTAGTCGGTTCCGATACCTCCGACTTAATTAAATCTTGTTAAGGGCGGTATTTATACGTTACAGCTACGCAAGCTCCTCGCGCAGCATCTTCGCTATCTTGCCGCCGTCAGCCCTGCCGCGGACCCTTTCCATTATCAGGCCCATGTAAGCCGGCTGGCTGAGACCCGGTTTTTCCCTGATGACGGAACGGATGATTTCCTTCAGGTATTTGTCCGTAACGACGTGGTATTTTTCGGCCGCTTTCTCCAGCGCGGCTCCGCCGCATAATTCCTCGAGGATTGCCGCAACACTTTTCTTCGCTATCCTGCCTTCGGCGACGAGCGCGAAAATCTTCTCGAAATGCTCGTCGGTTATTTTCTCCACGTCGCAGCCGCGGCGCCGGAGGTCTGTGAGGGTATTCACAAACACGGAAGCGATTGTCACGGGCTCGATCCTGTATTTTTCCTTCAGTTCCATGTAAAGTCCGTAATACCTTGAATCGACGAGCTGATGCGCCAGCTCCTTCGGCAGCTCCTTTTCCAGCTCCTGTTTTTTTTCTGCCAATGTCTTAGGCAGGGTTATGGCTTGCAGCAGCTCGCGACTCACTGCCGCCGCAGGTATGTCCGATTCAGGGTACATGCGCTCGGCGCCGGGCAGCGGCCGCGTGTATTTCGAGCCGTCGCCGTCGGCAATCCTCGTTTCTTCGGGAACGCCGGTGACGCACAGGGCTGCGCGCTCCGAAACAGCCGACAGCGCCTTCGCCGGATCCCTGCCCGCGGAAATAAGAATTACATCACGCTCGCCGGCATTGAGCTGCTTGCGCAGCGAAACAAATTCACCGAGCAGTTCATATTTCTTCAGGTCCTCGTCGCCTTGGATAATGCCGTGACCGTAAGCTTCTGCGTAGCCGGCGAGCTCTTTCCCGAAGGTCCTGTCGCCGCACTGCCTTGTCATGAGCCCGGCGAAGCCAGGCAGCGTCATAGCAAAAATGCGCGCGCCTTCGTTGAGCATGCGCCGCAAAAAGTTGTTCCTTGTTTTCGCGAAGACTGCCGTGACGTCAGACGGCGCGGCTTTCACGTCCCTCACTCCGCGCCTTTTCAGCTCGTCCTTGATTTCCAGCAGCGATAATTGGCGCGCCACTTCGTTCGCGACGAGCGCGGAGATTTTCTCCAGCTCCTGGAAGCCCTTCACCTCGATGCGGGCCCCGGTTTCTATTGAAATGTTGATGTCCTGCCTGATGCTGCCTATCCCTCTCATGACTTTCGTGCTTCGGAGCAGCGTTCCGATTGCTGCAGCAGCCTCGCGCGCCTGCTCAGGAGAACGGATGTCCGGCTCCGTCGCTATTTCCACCAAGGGCACGCCCAAGCGGTCAAGGCGGTACTCAATCGTATCGTCCTTCCTGGAAATCGCCGGCGCGGAGTCCTCTTCCAGGGAAACGCGCGATATCCCTATCCTGCCAAGGCTCGTCTCGATTTCGCCGCCGATGCCGACCAAAACCGTCCGCTGGAACCCGCTTACCGAGGAGCCGTCGATGACCGTCTTGCGCATGACATGAAGCTCGTCCAGCACGCTGCAGCCAAGCATCTTGCATATCTGCATCGTAAGGTGCAAAGCCTCCTCGTTGAGAAGCTTGGGCGGGTCCTCGTCAAGCTCGACAAGGCACGAAGACTCGCGGTTCCAGCTGTAAATAAAAGTCCTGTTCCTCAGGTATTCGTAAAGCGCCGCGGGATCGTATTCTCCCAGCTCGGACGGCACGACCCGCAGCTTCCTGCGCAGATGCAGCGGAAACTCGGCGCTTTTTTTCAGCGGGCACTTGCAGAAAAGCTTGTGCCTCGTTGCGAGCTGCTGGTGGATTTCCAGTCCGACCCGCAGCCCGAGCTTTGAATAATCAACGTCGGCCATCATCTCACCTTCATCATCCCGCCGTGGCCTGGAATTATGTAATCAGCGATTTGCAGGAGCTTTCTCCTGCTTGCCCTGAGATTTTCAATATCGCCCGCGAATTCATCCGGTCTTTCTAGGTCAAGGGATTGGTTCTCATTATCCCAGAACCAGAAAACATCGCCAGATAGTACCACAGTTCCTTTATCGGTTTTAACGGAAGCAGAACAATGACCTCTCGTGTGACCGGGCGTCGGGATTATGCGTATTCCCGTTCCCGGAACGGTTCCGTTATGGTCCACGCCTTTATCGCCGTCATAAACCGAGCTGTGGTCGATAAGCTTCGCCTTAGGAAACAGCGCGGCGTTCAGCGCGTGGTCCGGGTGGTAATGCGTCAGCAAAACGTAGTCGACACGTTCCGGTTTTATCTTCGCTTTTCGCAGACGTGACATCAGCATTTTTCTGTTTATCCCGGGATCGACAATAATGATTGCTTTCCCGTCCCTTATCAGCGTGCAGGTCGAGGACGCGGTCCATCCCTTTCTCGTTTTTTTCGCATAGCCCTCAATGAGAACTTTTACTTCAGGCATGGAAATCACTCGAATGCCTCGTAATCAATGCGCTGCGCGAACTCGCCGACCGCGTTCTTCAGCAGAATCTCCTTCGCTTTGCTGCTGTCCCGCGTATGGCCCAGCGACCAGCCGAGCTTGACAAAAGCCGTTTCAGGGGTCATCGCGACAGGAATGACTCCGGCGTCCTGCAGAAT
>JACQIH010000049.1 GCA_016198625.1 Candidatus Aenigmatarchaeota archaeon | reverse complement strand
TTCCGGACGTTAGGCGAGCCCGAAAACCGCGGGTTTTCGGAGTGCGAGCCTTACGATCCGGAATCCAGAACGCCGTCGCGCGACGCGGCGGCCCTGGATTCCGGATCACTGACCTTCCTAGCCTTGCCAAATCCCGTCCCCGCCAGGGCGTGTGCCGGGATTGGGAGGAAGGTCGTGTCCGGAATGACTCGGTTATGGGTACCCCGCCTACTCCTGCTTCTTCCAGCCGCCAGCGTCGGTCTGGCGCCAGCGCACATGGCGGATTTAACGTGTTCTTATCATTGTATTTTTATGAACTGCTTATCTAAGTGAAGTTTGAAGTGAAGTGTGAACTACTTGAATGTTATGACCAAAGCACTCGATTGCGTAGCAGAAAACGCGAAACGATTGCTTGCCGATGCTGAGTCTTTGTTTGAGCTCGGAAAATGGCAAAGCGCAACTGCGTTAGCAATTTTAGCCTTAGAGGAGGCTGGAAAGCATTTTCTGATACGTTGGGAACGCGGCAAGCAAAACGAAACTGTGTCCCATAAGGTGAAACAAGTCGTATCTCACAAGTCGAAACAAGCGGTGTTAGGAAGTTTTTATGTCGCCGACGCCGCATTAGAGGCGACAATCAAAATTCTTAATAGCAAGGGGATTAGGATTCGAAACGAAAGCGAATTAGAGGCGTGGCGAGCCCATATATTGAAAACGGAACGTGGCGTCGAGTTTTACAATTGGTTTTTTAGCAGAGAAAATGAAGAACTACGAACCGCTATGGCGACCTCAATAATGGAGCACAAGTTTGTTCACCTGGGGGCCAAAGCGATGAAGGGAGAAATTGACAAAGTTAAACAAAAAGCACTGTACGTGGACGTCGGAGCCGACGGTGAAGTGGTGAGCAACCCTTCTTTTATCACACGTGAGATAGCGGAGGAATGGATTGCACACGCTAGATTTGCTATTGGAACCCTTGAGTCTAAAGACTAATCAAGTCAATCACCTCGTACATAGAACGCGGCATGGGACACCGATATCCTCCAGTCAAGGAATGCATCTACTGCGGGCGAACAGCGCCGCCTCTCGATCTTGAACATATCATTCCACTTACTTTCGGCGGCAATCTTTTGTTGCCGAAAGCAAGTTGCCGTGACTGCGCAAAGATCATTAACGAACAAATCGAAACGCCAGTCATTAGTCATGAATGGGGCGCCTTCCGCGCGAAACGCAAATTCCCGACCCGCAAAAAGAAAGGACGAAGAACGCATGTGACTATCCGCGACTCAAGTAGCGCCACCAGAACAATTCCTATTGAAGAGCACTCAACACCAGTTCCGCTGTATCGGTTTAAGCAAGCGCGCATCCTTTCTGGCGCGCCTCGCAGAAACGACAATTATCATTTCACGATGTCCATACTCACGAGCCACGAAGAAGAGATGGAGATGAAAAGAAAGTTCCCAAACTGGGACCAGACACATCGTATCCTAGCTCAACCTTTACCATTCGCTCGATTGCTGGCCAAGATCGCCCACGGATATATTACAGCCGAACTCGGGATCAGGACGTTTACGCCGCTTAATCTTGATCTAATCTTAGGCCGAACTGACGACTACACACTAACAGTCGGAGGAAATTGGGACATTCCGCCGCCAGTTCCAGGCGGCGATCATATCACAAAGATCCACATGCTTTTCGCGAGCCCGGTACTCGCACGAGTGATCGTGGACATTCGCCTATTCTCTGCAACAGAGACTCCCCTCTACCACGTCGTCGCCGGCGAAATTGATTTCCATCGCCCGGAGCACGTCAGAGCGTTCGAGAAGCACCGAACAGATGGAAAAATAGAAAACGTCCCGCTCAATGATTGTTAGATCGTCCCACAATGCCCCTTCATAACTTGGGTCAAGACGCTCCATACTTTCGTAGAGACAGCGCGCCAGCCGCCATAAAGCGGCATCGGCCGGCGGGAGATCGGCGTTCGCAATATCCGGAATCTCTACATGATGGGGCATGGTACGTCGCCCGGATAGTTCCCCTTGCACCGATAATGCGTAAGTTGTTGAAAACAGGCCGTCCCAAAAATGCTGGCATAAAATGGGCGGACCTCACCCATGGACCGCATGCCTCAGGAATCGTCAGCCCATGAATATCTCGGTGTTATGCCAATCCAGCAAAGCAGCATCGGGTCGAAGCGCAGGATTGCCCGGAGTCCGTATTCTACGGCCGTGCAGGGCGTAATAATTCTTTCCGTTTTCAAACTCTTGGTGAATGCACTTGCTTACCTCAAAGCGTAAATCGCGAGTGATCGTTACGTAACCTCGATCAAACAACGGATGAATATCACGTCGGAGAAGGATTCCGTTACGTGCTTCGTGCTCGCCCCCATCGGAGTACGGTTTGATGTGTGCCGCCTCAAGCGTCGGCAACGTTTTCTCTTCCGTGATGGCGCAACGCCGCTCATACGCATCCGTTACGACTAAACGAAAGGTTCCCTGCCCAAGCCTTGGCAAAATCAGTCTGGGCTCGCCAAATCTTGGAAGATCCTTGTCTCGACCGAATGGCCTTTGTTCCTCGGCAAATCCCATTTGACGCGACTGATGGCGGACGAAAACCTCATCCCATAACTGGCGGCCTTCCGGATTTTCCGCGTTATAGACCTTTCCGGAGACTATGTTGCGGGACCAGGACTTGGGTACGTTTATCCATAGCGATTCGTCGAAAAAAAACGGCGCCTCGAGAATGCGACAGCCGATGTGAAAGTCTTTCCGCCGATCGATAGGCTCTCGACGATAATGTGAGATGCGGTGGCGCATTTCATCCAGAGTATCGGCGCCATTTGCTTCGCCAAACGCATCCCACGCCAGCGAAAGCGGGATAATAGTGCTGTGCGAAAAGAAACCGCCGCCGACAATGTGGTTTCGCGGTGCGTGTAATTTGAAAAGGAAAAGTTCGCCAGGCTTCAGCGCTTTGAATGGCGTCTGACCCCCAGGTTGCCAGAAATTGATCGACGTAAGATCAGGCCGCGACCGTAAGTATTGAAACCAGTCGTAGTCCGTAATCGCCACAAAGATGTTTACCATCTTGGTTGCCCGACCGCTTATTCCTGCTTCTTCCAGCCGCCGGCGTCGGTCTGGCGCCAGTAGGTGAGCGCATGGCCGGCCGCCGCGTAGTCCTTCCAGCGGTCGCGCGCCGCCTGCAACGCCGCCGGGTCGCGGCCGTC
>JACQIH010000052.1 GCA_016198625.1 Candidatus Aenigmatarchaeota archaeon | reverse complement strand
TCTGCCCTTTGGCTTCGCCGCGGTTTCATGGATTTCCTTCGCGTGGTGCCATGTCATCTTCGCGAGCCCGAGGAACCAGAACGCCACGACGTATTTCAGGAAGATCTTGAGCGTCGTATTCCAGTCGGTCGCGAGATGCGCGGCCGGGCCCTGCTGCGACCAGAACGCGGAGAAGAACAGAAGACCGAAAACGCCGGCGAAGACAGAAGCAAAGATTCCTTTGCCGAAACATTCCTTGCACATGTTCTATAATTGCCGAAGGCAGAATTAAAAGCTACCCGACGTACCCTTCGCCTTCTTCCTTTGTCTTCACAACGGGAAACGACACAGGCGGCGGCAGGCGAAGCTCATTGGCGATGCTCACGCCCTCGGCAAGGCATTTCCTGAAGACGGCGTTCAGGATTTCAACGGTCAGCTCATCGTCCAGCTTCTTTTCCTTTTTCCACTTGTTCAGTACGTTTTTCGTTTCCTCGGCCTGGTAAAGGACTTCGCCCGTGAAGGTTATTTTCCCGACGTCCGGGTCGTATTTGGTCTCGAAGGAAAATTCAACAGCCAGAATGTCCTTTATCCCGGCGACGTTCAGATCTTTCCTGTCGATGTCGATTATGCGAGGCGTCGAATTGATGTTTATGTTGCCTCCGCGTGCCGCTTTTTCATTGACTTCCGCGTTTATTGAGGTAAGGTTCAAGCCTATTATTGGCATAAAATCACAGTTTTAATTCGCGCAAACGCTTAAATACGAAATCCGTTAAAAGAAGCTAAAGTCGTGATTTGATGAAAGTATTGCTGCTGATTCCCGAAGGGTTCTCGGAAATCGATACGTTCACGGTTCTGGATATACTTAGGCGGTCAGGCATCGAAGTGACAACATGCGGCATTGCCGCTTCAGCAGTCGCAGGCGCGAGAAGAGCGGCCATAACCGCGGACGCCAAGCTGGACAATGTAAGCGCCGAGGATTACGGCATGCTTATCCTGCCAGGAGGTCCTGGATATAAAAATCTTCTGAACAGCGCCTCAGTCATGAAATTAATAAAAGCATTTGCTGCACAAAAAAGATACATCGCGGCGATGTGCGAAGCGCCGCTCGCGCTGGCAAAGGCCGGCGTGATTGATGACAAGATAGTGACCGTCTATCCTGGGCTTGAGCAACAGGTCCCGCGGCCGAGGGAAGCAAAGGTCATTGTCGCTGACAATATCATAACGTGCAGGTCCTCTTCGACAGCCACGGACCTTGCGCTGAAGCTTGTGGAAATCGCAGCAGGCAAGAAAGCCGCGCAAAAAACGAAGCAGGAGATTTTCGGATGATACTGAGCCCGTTTGAGCGGAGGTTCCTGGAAACAGTGGCGAAGAGGCAGCTGGTCACGAAAAACGAGATGAAAGAACTGCTGAAAACCGACGGCTCCGTTCTTGACACGGCCGCGTCGTCTCTCATAAGCAGGAAGCTCGTATCGGCCGTGAATCCCGTGGGCTCCACGTGCTACGCAATCACGCAGCAGGGCACAAGGCTTCTCGAACAGCTCAGCGATTAATTCTTTAAGAGGTTTGGGCAGGAAAATTAGCTGCACAGCCCCATCGTCTAGATAATTTTTCAAAAAGAATGTTTGGAAGATGGTCAAGGATGGCTGCCTCTGGAGCAGCAGGCCCAGGTTCGAATCCTGGTGGGGCTATTGGAGGTTGTTGAGATGAAGATGGAAAGGAAAAGACTGTTTGCATTGTTCATTCTGGTAACGTTCCTGCTTTCCACGATAGCCTTTGTTGTCGTTGGCATAACGGGCAGCAATTTTTTCGCGCAGCAACAACAGCAGGCGAAGCAGCTGGACAGCTACATTCTCGATGAAGACGTAGATGCCGTAACGGAGCTGGATTATCTGAAAAGGGGCTTTACGTTCCTGAAATACCATTACAGCGACTCGCCGCCGCCTTATCTTGACTCCCTGCCGACAGCTATGCCCGCAGGAAATGACGTCCAGTTGTTTGTCGTAAAGGTCCGCGATACGGAAAGCTACGCAAGAATCATCAACGCGCAGAATGATTTTGTTGTCGAAAATGTGACGCAGGAGAACGTGGTCATGGAGCTATGCCTGAGGTTGCTGGTCACCCCGATCGAGTGTTCTTTCCTGATTCAGCAATTTCCTTCCTGAATCTTTCCAGGGTTTTAGGCACGTCGCTTTCATTCACCTTCAGAAGCTTTGCAAGATCGCGAAGTATTTTTCTCTCATCCATTCAGATCACGCCGCAGTTGTTTCATCACAGTGTCCAGCTTTTCCCTGTCGGTGCCGAAGCCCTGTGCAAGCTCGGCGGAGCCCCCGCCCTTGCCGCCAAGCGCCTCGCAAGCATTTCTCGCGATAGCACCGGCGTTTGCCTTCGTGTTCCTGCCCGCGGAAACGAAAACGGATATTTTCTCATTGACCCCAAACAGGACTACAATCCTGTTGTCTGACGAAAGTTTTTTGGACAAAACCTGCAGGCTCCTTGAATCGCCTTCCACTTTTTCGACAAGGGCGTTATTCACGAATTTCTTTTCCAGCTCTGATGACAGATGCTCGGCGCGGCCCTCGGCATGCCTCTGCTCTTCCTTCCTGATTTTTTTCCACTCTTCGAAGAGCTTCTGCGCGGCTGGGATTGTCTTTTCGCCTTTGGCCCCGAGAATATTCTCGATTTCTTCCAGCAGTTCCTTCTTTTCCGCCAGGTACCGCCCCGCTCTCGGCCCGGCCACGATGTTTATTCTCACGACGCCGTCCTGTATGCGCTCCGTTGATGTGACAAGTATGCGGCCAACCTCGCTGGTAAAATCGCAGTGGGTTCCGCCGCACGCCTCGACGTCCACTGTCCCGTCGTTGCTTATTTCTATTATGCGCAGGTTCTTCTCGGGCACAACGCCGCCCTGGTATATCCTCATGCCGTATTTGCTTTCCGCCTCGGTTCTCGGCATGACTTTCTTGTTCACGCGCAGTCTTTCGCTTGCTATCTCATTGGCGATTCTTTCTATTTCTTCGGTCTTCTCGTCGCCCAGGGATTCGTAATGCGTTATGTCAAGATGCGCCTTTTCCCTGCTTTTCGCGGAGCCTGACTGCCATACATGATTGCCAAGAACGCGCCGCGCGGCCGCGTTGATGATGTGCACAGCGGTGTGGTGCTTCATGTGCTGCTCTCGAACGGCCCAATTAATTTCACCTGCCACGGTATCTCCTTCCCGGAAATTTATCTTGTCCGTTTTGTGTGTTACAACGCCGCCGATTTTCTGCACGTCGTAAATGTTGCAGCCGTTGATAGTGCCAGTGTCCGCGGCCTGCCCGCCGCCTTCGGGATAAAACAAAGTCTGGTCTAGAATAACATTGTTGTCAAGAATCCTGAGGACTTTCGCGGTGAACTTGGTCTCTTTCGGCATCTCGTAGAAAAGCAGTCTTGTCGGCTCAATTCCTTCCATGTCGGCATGCCCGTTTTCAGGCACTTTCTCGGTCATGTGTTTCTCCGAGATCCTGACGTAGAAGTTGGGCGGTACCTCCACTGAAATGTTCTTCTCTTTCGCTATTTCCTCGACGACCTCGGGAGTGACACCGTGCGATTCATAGAGCATGATAAGGCTTTCCGTGTCCAGCAGGCTTTTCGATACTACATCCTCCACGATTTTTCGCCCCCTGGATTTCGTTTCGCCGAACCTTTTTTTCTCCACGTCGAGTATCTCCCTGAGCTCCGGCAGAATATTGCTGTAGTTCCTGAACGCGCCCAACTCCTTCGAGTGCATCGCGCACACGTCTGCAAGGTCTATGTCAAATTTGAATTCCTCGATGAAACTTAGGGCCCTCCTCAGGATGATGCGCAGGTTGTATCCTCCCCCAACGTTGCTGGGAAGAGCGCCGTCGTTGACGGCCAGCAGCAGCGTCTTGCTGTGGTCGGCTATTGCGTATATGGCTTCAACAGGCCTCGTTATGCGAAGCAGCTCGTCGACGCTGATGTCGAGATGATCCGCGACGGATTCCTTGGCTTTCCTGATGTCTGATACTTCGTCGAGGTTCAGTGAAGCGGATATTTTGGCGTATTCGAGGAAGAATTTATCGTCGTAATCGACAAGTTTTTTCAGTTTCTTTATCGGGGAGCCGAATACGGCGTCGTAATAAGTGGGAGTTCCCTGCGAAAGCCACGCCCAGCGCTCAAGCCCCGCACCCATGTCTATGACTTTTTCTTTCATTTGGTTATAATTTTCAGGAGTTCCCACAAATTCAGTGAAAACTGCGTTGCCCAGTTCAAGCCCGCGCACGTAGTATTCCAAAGAGTAGCCGAAGGCATTGGGCCCCAGCCAGACGTCCTCAACGAAATTTATTTCATCTTCCTTTATGCCGAAAACTTTTGTGAGCAGCTCGAAATCAAGTTCAATGCACCTGTCTTTCCAGTAGCCGTTCTTGCCATCGTATATGGAGTGCTGCCCTATCATGACGAAATTGGTGCCATGACGCCCGGTAAC
>JACQIH010000048.1 GCA_016198625.1 Candidatus Aenigmatarchaeota archaeon | reverse complement strand
GTCATACCGTGGCTCGAGGAAAACATACCCGCGGAGTACAAATCAGCCGAGGAAGTCGCGCTCGCTTTCGACTACCTGTCAAAGTCCGACCTGTTCGCCGCCAGAATCACGAAGCGCCAGTCGTGGTCGCTGCAGAAATTCTCGTTTGACCTGGCCCTGTTCGGGGTCGCGCTCGCCAAGAAAAGGTCGTACGCGGGATTCGTCAAATACCAGCCGCCGCGCAGGTTCTATTCGAACAATGAAGCAACAGAAAAAATAGCCGCGGCCCTGGGCGTGTCGAAAAGGAAGGCCCGCGAATACACGCGGCTTGTTTCAGTGCTGATACAGAAAGACGCCGGACTCGCCGGGAAATTCTCCTTTGACGAATCGGACCTGGATGAACTGCAGCGGCAAAACAATTAAAGAAGAGAAAAGATATTCATTAGAGAGGGAGCTTTGCTCGCGCAGAAAAAAGCAAAATGACTTTACGGATGGGGCTTGATGTGAAAGGCCAGTGGTTCATAATATCCGCCGTAGTCATCACTTCTTTCTTCGTCATTCTTTCCGGGGCGCTGCGCGACTACACGGCGGCGGATTTCCTGCCCGTTGCATCATCAAGCGAGGCTTTCTACTTCGAGAACGTCAGGGATATGCTGAAGAAGTCGGTAACCAATTCGCCTCCCTGCTCCGCTGAGCGAAATCTGACCGAGGCGATTTACTACACGACAAGCAAGATGGCGTCTCTTGGGTATATAGAGGACGTCTCGTACGTCGCCGTAGACTGCTCGCAGAAAAAATACTCGGTAACGCTTTACATAGCATCGGACAGGACGAAGAAGAACGAGACGTTCACAACGTAGACCCGTCGTTAATGTTCAAGTCTTCGAGATTTTATGTCTTGAAACAAATTAGGACGAAACGCTTTCCTCTCCCTAGTTCCGATTACTTCAAAACAACAATCTGCGCGTGAGGCACTTTCTTTATCGTGATGACCTTGCCGCTCTCGACCAGGCCTTCCTTCAGCAGCAGCGACACGATGTCCTTGCCTACCGCGTTGACGATCGTCGCCTTCTTGATTATGCCCAGGGCTTCCTTCTCGTCGCATTTGCTGTCGCTGTAGAAGCTGCTGCTTACTTCTATCTTCAGGTCTCCTTCCTCGAAGCTTTTACCTACCACAGAAGAGTCCGCTATGGCGACCAGCACGTCGCCGCCGGTCTTGAATATTTTATAGTCGAACACCGGAATCATCATCCATTGACCGAAGAAGCTTTCTCGGCTATCCGAAAAGGGCATCATGATTGCTTACGGCTCAAACTTGCGGCGCGGGCCTGCGGGCGCCGCATGCCTCGCATTTTATCTGCTCGATGCGGTCCGTCCTGACGAAGGACGTGTCGGGCTTGCCGCATTCATGGCAGTAGACAAATTCCTCGGCGTAATTTTCGACCTTGCTGTTGATCACGAAGGAAGAGAAAATCCCCTGCAGGACGAGCTCGCCGCCCTTTATCTCGCCGGGCGTTGCAAGCTCCTTGAAAAGATACTTCGCCATGTGCTTCGGCTCGCGCCTCAGGGCCTTGACTATCTCCGCAAAATTCTTGACGGTCGTCATCCTGCCCGTCACGTAGACGGAAGCGCGAGGCATCTCGAACCTGACGTCTCCCTTCCTGGCGGGCAGGTTGGCCCTCGCCTTTTTCAGCAACTCGCGGTAGTCCTGCATACAATCACTTTGTCAGACTGATACAAAAAGCAGCCCTCTATTTTTCATCAGAGAAAACTTTAAAGAGGAGACAAACCTTGCGGTTTTTCTCCCTCTACCCTCATTTCCCTTTAGAAAATATTACTAATTCCTTCAGCTCTGCTTCTCTTCCTGTTCTTTCTTTTCCAGGTACTTGTTCCTCGCGGCCTTTATCGTGCCCGTGACTCCTATGACGCGGACGACCGATTTCGACTCGCCCACGACCTGTATGAGCGACAGGGCGGCGCGGACGTGCTCGACGTGGTCGTGCGCGGCTCGTATCACACCTTTCTGCTGCTCCTCGCTGTAGAGGTTCTTTATTGTCCATATCTTCGCCTTGCTCGCCTCGGCTTCCCCGATAAAGGCGAGCATGCTTGCCCATACAGCGGTGACTATGTCGGGGTAAGCGACCTTGCCGTCGCTTATCACCTCGAATACGATGTAGCGCTTCTGCGAGCGCAGGCTCGGCGGCAGCATTTTTGGATCGGCCATAATAATCACAGACGTTTGGATTTGCTTTCACGGAGCAAACATACCCGCCCTTTTCTTTCCGCCTTGATGACGTCATTCATTCTGTTCATCAACTATTGAAACTCCTTCCCACCGCTTCCCGGCGAGCTTCTCCCTGTTGGTTTTCACTATATCTTCCGGGACCGTCGATACGGTGTCTATCGCCTTCCCGAGCTCGAGCCCCAGCAGGTGCGTGATGGCAGCTAGGTCCCGTCCGGGGCGCATGTTCCATTTTGAAATGGCCCCCGACGCCGTCACGATTTTCGCGCCGTATTTCTCGCACAATTTTATGTTTTTCCTCATGCCCGACAGTATATGGACGCGCTGCCTCTTGTACGAGTCGAGGACTTCGCGGAAATTTATTTCCACGGCAACCTGGTTGTCCGCGGCGGCCTTCACGACGATGTGGTCGAGCCCGCTGTCGCCCCTCCCGAGCTCGGGATGGCACAGCACGTCTATGAGCGGGTTCTCGCACGCCGCGCGGTTCACGTCGTAATTCCCGCCATGGACCATGAGGATCTCCGTTTTCGCCCTCACTTTTTCGGCGAGTGTGTTCAGCTCTTCGGGGGAGGACGGTTTCAGCATGACGACATCGACGACGTCAATGTCGTCGCGCCTTGGGGGCTGTTCCAGACGGGCTCCTGTATAATATCTGACAATTCCCAGCCCGTCCAGGCCGAGCGTTCTGGCGAAGCCCGATATTTCGTCCAGAGCATTTTCTCCTATAGAAAGAACCGTATGCACATGCAGGTCGTAAAACATACCATCACCAAGAGCTTCATCAAGGCAACTTTTTAGGAAAAAGTTGCATCAAAAAGAACAACTTTCCCGAAGGTGCTTCCGCTCTTGATAATAATTTAGAGCAGGAACCTTTTTAAGAACTCAAAAGCCGCGCGACTTCTTCGCCGCCGAGGTCAGGCCGCGATAAGCGCGGCGGCGCTGGCGAGCTATCCATGAAATCTTCCTGTCGCTTCTTATGACAGGATGGTCCGGATCCACCAGGATGACCTCGTAGTAGTTGTACTTGCCGTCCTCGCCCGCGTAGTAGCTGTTCAGGACCTCCATGTTCGGGAACCTGTCCGCCACGCGCGTTTCGGCGATGGACTGCTTGCTCCTCTCGGAGGTGTAATGTCTCAGCCCCACCTTTGTCGGCTTCCTGCCTTTCCTGATCGTCCTGCGCCTCCGCCCCCCCTTCTTTATGCGGACGCGGGCGAGAAGAAAGCCCTGCTTTGCCCTGTAGCCCAGGGAGCGCGCCCTGTCCGTGCGCGTAGGCTTTTCTATGCGGACGATTACGCCTTGGTTCCGCCATTTCGTGGTCCTTTCTTTCATGGAATTTTTCAAAGCTGCGAGTTGATCCATCTTAAGGCACCTTTCTCGAATTTGCGCGATAATTTTAACAAGACGTAACTTATTGATAAGCGTTTAAAAAGCTTTGTAAATAACATATATACGATTTTCAGGTGAATAACCAGATGCATTCCGCCGCCAAGATGCTTATCGGGCTTTTGATTCTCCTTGCAGGCATTTACTGGTACGCCTCGGCATGGGTATCTCCGAACGGCCTGTTCGGCGTGAACACCGTGAGCGCGCTGAAAACCGTGTTCTTCGGGACGTTCGGCGTTTTTCTCGCTTTCCTGGGGCTGCTCATCGCGTGGATAGAGTACGAGGACCTCAAATGGGAGGCGCGCGAGCGCGCCGAGAAGGAAAGGAAAAAGTGATTTCTTTGAAACTTTTTCTCAAAAAGTTTTATCAAAAACCAGAACCGAAAGTCAGAAACTTCATCAAAACGACAAACAAGAGGACAGAACCAACCACAACACTGAGGTGATACCATGGTAACATTCGAGACCGTCAAAAGCGAGGAAATCAAGTTCGGCTCCGCGAACTTCCTTGAGATAGCGAGGAAAAAGGCAGTGAGCGAGGAAGGCGAGAACGAGTTCATCTCGATAAGCCGCGGATTCATGACGCGCACAGGAGAGAGGCGCTACAAGAAAAGCATCGCCGTTCCCGTGCAGAAGGAAATACTTGACTTCCTTGCCGACGCTCTGAAGAAGATGCAGTGAACTTCGCTCACTCTTTCTTGGCGATTATGACATAGTCCTTCTCACGGAAACCCGCCTCGAATTCGAGGAGGATTTCAAAGCCGTTCAGCCTTCCCTTCAGCATGGCGACGCGCTGTTCGAAATTCGATTCGTTGAAGAACACGCTGAACAGGGCAAGCCCCCGGTCGCGCAAAACACGGCGGAAATCGCTCCCCTGCAGCAGATGCACGGTGTCTATGCACACAACGACGTCGAAAATGCCGTCCCTGAATGGAAGCTCGCTCCCGTCGGCGAGCACGAACGGCCGCACCTTCTGCGTGAATTCAATATCCGCCCCTATAACCGGCGCATTCACGCCCTTGCTCTGGAGAAAGGACTCGAAGTAGCCGGAGCCGCAGCCTAAATCGAGGACTCGGCTGCTCTGGAACGCCGCGAAAAAATCCTTGCCCAGGGCGCGCCAAAGGCTCTCGTACTTGCTCCGCTGCGTTTCCTTCCACGATTCGTATATCTTCGAGAAAAACATGCTTATCATCGGATAAAATTAGGAAGGAAAAAGGATTAAAGAGGCTGGTTTCCCGTTTCAATCGGAATATTTAACCGATTTTACATTTTCTCGAGCGCCTTTATCCCGAGAAGCTCGAGGCCGTTCTTGAGTATCCGGGCGACAGCTGCCACGAGGGCGAGGCGCGCCTCTTCCTCCTTGTTGCCGACGACTCTCGTCTCGTGATAATATTTGTTGAACAGGGTTGCAAGCTCGTAAAGATAGTTGGCGACGTAGTTGGGCTTCAGGTCCTTCGCCGCCTTGTCGATTGTCTCGGGGAACGCGGCGAGCTTCTTTGCCAGGTCGAATTCCAGCTCTGTGAACAAAGGAGCAGGTCTCGGCTTCTTTTTGCTTCTTCGCAGTATGGACTGCGCGCGGGCATATGTATATTGAAGATAGGGACCCGTGTCACCCTCGAAATTAAGCACCTCGGACCAGTCAAAGGTTATGGTCCTGTCGGTATCCTTCTTCAGGATCGCGTACTTCACAGCGGCCAGCGCGATGTCCTTCGCGGCCTTCTCTTCCGAGACGCCCCGCTCCTTTATTTCTTCCGCGGCATTCTCGGCTCCTTCCTCAAGCAGGTGCTCGTAAGTCACCACATTGCCGGCCCGCGAGGATATCTTGCCCGTCTGCAGCATGACGAGCTCGTAGGAAAGGTGGTAGCTTTTTCTTTCCCAGTCGGGGTTGATGAAGCCGAATATCTTCAACATCTGCTGGAAATAAAGACGCTGCTCCGAGCCGACGACGTGGATTATCCTGTCGGGCTCGTACTCGCTGAACTGCTTTTTCACCAGTCCAATGTCCTTCGTCGAGTAAAGCGGATCCTCGTCGCTCTTCAATATAACGCACACCCCGAGGTCCTGCTTCTTCAAATCGACGATTATGGCGCCTTCGCTCATCTCCGCGACGCCCTTCTCCAGCAATTCTCGGGCCATCCTTATTCCTTCCTCGAAGACCTCGCTTTCGAAATAAAGGCGGTCGAACCTGACGCCGAAATCCTTGTAGATAGAATCAAAGTAATCGAGCGACCACTTCCTCGTCTTCTTCCACAATTGCAGCAGTTTTTTGTCGCTCTTCCTGTACAGTGCGCTGCTGATTTTCTGCACCTCCGATTCCAGCTGGGGATTCCCCTCTATCTTGGCGTTGGCTGTCGCGTAAATGTCGCCGAGAAAGACGCCCTTGTTCTTTTCCTGCGGCATGCCGAGGTTCTGCAGGCCCCACAGGCATTTCGCGACGTGCGGCCCGATATCGCCCTGGTAGTTCGCGCGGATTACCTTGTACCCGCTTTTCTCGAGCAGCCTGCACAGCGCCTCGCCGATGCAGATGTTCCGCACATGGCCGACGTGGAAGGCCTTGTGCGTGTTCGGATGGGCGTATTCGACCATTATTCTCTCTTTCTTCGGCTGCTGCGCCCCGTATTTCTTGCCTTCCTTGAGGACCTGCTCCACGAGAAGGAGCGAGAATTTCTTGTTGTTGATGAAGAAATTCACGTAAGGGCCGCTCGCCTCGATGCCGGCAATCAGCGAGCCTTTCTTTACCTTGCTCCGGAGCTCCGGCTCAAGCTTCTTCGCAATCTCCACGGGATTCTTGCCAAGGCGGAAGCACGGAAGAGCAAGATCAGCGTGCTCCTTCGGCGCTTCCAGAAAGCGCGCGTTCTCGCCCAAAAGCTCCTCGCACTCGCGGCGGAACTGCTGGAAGGGGTGCATAGAAATAATATCCTTTAGTTAGCGTTTTAATCTTTCCCTGAGCGCCGCGAACATGAGCGGCAATGCTATCGTGGCGTCGGAGAATATGTCTATGCTTTTTGCTTGCGGCTTTATCTTGCCCCACGAAACCGCTTCGCGCGTTTTCGCGCCGCTCAGCGAGCCGTCGTATTCGGTTGCTGTCGTGACAAAGACAGCGTAGTCAAGCCCGTCGCGGAACTGATTCCACCATATGACGTGGTGCTTTGATATGCCGCCGCCGATGGACAGCGTGCCGCTTTTCTTCGCAGACCATACGAGGTCGGACAAAAGCTGCTCGTCCTTCAATAGATTTATCGCGAAGCGATGGT
>JACQIH010000047.1 GCA_016198625.1 Candidatus Aenigmatarchaeota archaeon | reverse complement strand
TCATCCACGCGGAAAAGCCGGGCCTCGTGATAGGCAAGAGCGGCGAGACGCTGAACACCATAAAGGAAAAAACGTTCTGGACCCCGGACATAAAGCGGGCTCCCGTCATCGATTCCGTCCTCGTGAAAAGTGTAAGGAGGATGCTGCACGAGGAAGTGGACTACAGAAAGAAGTTCCTGAACAACATAGGGAAGAAAATTTACGTCAAGGATGCGAGCGACGTCGAGTGGGTGCGGCTGACATGCCTGGGCTCCTTCAGGGAAGTCGGCCGTTCATGCATGCTCCTGCAGACGCCCGAAAGCAGGGTCCTCCTCGACTGCGGCGTGTCGGTCTCTTCGTTTGTCAAGCCGTTCCCGTACCTGAGCGCGCCGGAATTTCACATACAGGACCTGGACGCTGTGATTCTTTCACATGCCCACCTCGACCATTGCCTTCATCCCGAAACGCTAGTACAGCTCTCGGACGGTTCCATAAAGAAAATAACCGAGGTTGAAACAGGCGAGGAAACGCCTGCCATTGATTTCAAATACTCTATGAAAATGCACCGCATGCCTTCCATACAGAGAGGCGGCATAAAATCTCCGGATAAAATCTACGAAGTAAGAACGTCTACGAAAAGGATAAAGGCCACAGGGAATCACCCGCTTTTCATTCTGGAGGGCGGTGAAATCAAGATAAGGCATGTTGAGAAAATAAAGCCAGGCGATTTCGTAGCTACTCCACGCAGCATAGAAATAGAAGGTTCTGAGCAGGAATTGCCGCGGTTCAAAGGCATGCCTGAAAAAATGACAGAAAACTTGGCACAACTTCTTGGATATATTTCAGGGGATGGTCATAGGCAGGGAGGTACGATATGCTGCACAGACAAAGACCTCGGGAACATAGAATTTTACTCGGGAATAAGCGCTTCGCTCGACTTCAGGCCAAAAATCAAAATAAGGGAAAGAAACAGGCTGCTGATACATTCCGTGAATTTTGTAAAGTTTCTGGAAAAAATCGGGCATGCAATGCTCAAAAAAAGCAGGGAACGGAAGATACCGCAAGTGATATGCAAATCTCCTGAAAATATTGTTGCCGCTTTTCTGAGAGGTCTTTACGATGCCGAAGGTTCTGTGAAGCACCATTCCGTTGTTCTGAGCACATCCAGCGAGAACATAGCTTATGGAGTTCAAATGCTGCTGCTCCGGTTCGCTATAATAAGCCACATTTACGACCATGACAACGCAAAATCGACATTCGGCGGCTCGCCCGCTTACCAGATAGCAATATCGCATCCAGCATCCCTGAAGATATTCAATGAAATAGTAGGATTTTCAGACAATAGAAAGAAAGCAAAGCTCGAAAAAATAGCGGAAACGGCTGGAAAAGGCGTATCCGAAAAAGTAGATATAATACCGATAAAGCTGGATTACATACTAAGAGCAGCAGAAGAGATGGGCTTAAGGAAAATAGACCTTAGAAAAGTGGGCTTCCACTACTACCACTACAAAAAACACCATCCAAGCAAAGAAGCATTGCTTAGGCTTGTTGAAAATCTCGAAAGAATAGCCAAGGAAAAAGGTGTCAAATCGGAGGAACTGGAGGAACTGGCAAAAATTTCAAGAGCTCCTGTTCTCTGGGATCCCGTGAAAAAAGTCACTGAAATCGATGCAGAAACTGATGAAGTATATGACCTAACCATACCCGGGCATTCGAATTACATTGCAAACGGCGTTTTCGTGCATAACTGCGGCCTCGTGCCCTACCTGTACGAATACGGCTACAAGGGCCCGCTGTACTGCACAAGGCCTACGCGCGACCTGTCCGTGCTGCTGCAGCTTGACTACATCGGCATCTGCCAGCGCGAGAACAAGAAGGCGCCATACTCGTCGAAAGCCATAGAACAGATGGTGAAGCACTGCGTCCCTCTTGAATACGGCGAGGTCACGGACATCACGCCGGACATGCGCATCACCCTGCAGAACGCGGGCCATCTGATGGGCTCTTCTTCGGTGCATATACATGTCGGCGAGGGGCTGTTCAACCTCCTTTACACCGCTGACATAAAGTACGAGACCACGAAGCTTTTCGAGCGCGCTTCGACGGACTACCACAGGATTGAAGCCGTGATAATAGAAAGCACGTACGGCGGCTCCGACAACACGCTGCCGTCGCACCAGGATGGCGAGCAGTTCCTCGTGGACGAAGTGAAGAAAGCCATCCAGAGGGGCGGGCGCGTGCTCATACCGAGCTTCGCCGTCGGCCGCGGCCAGGACGTTGTCGCGATACTCGCGGACAGCGACATCGACGTCCCGATATACCAGGACGGCATGGTCTGGGACGCGACGGCCATCCACACTGCGTACCCCGAATTCATGTCGCGCGCGATGCAGATGAAAATCCTGCACAAAGGGAAGAACCCTTTCATCGACCCGCGGCTGCGCGGCATAGGCTCTTCCAAGGAGAGGCAGGAGATATTCAACACGAGCGAGCCGTGCGTTGTGATAGCGACCTCAGGCATGCTGATGGGCGGCCCGGCTCTGGAGTATTTACAGCAGTTTGCCGGCAACCCCAAGAACACGCTGCTCTTCGTCGGCTACCAGGCCGAGGGCTCGCTGGGCCGCAGGATACAGAAGGGATGGCGCGAGATACAGATGGAGAACGGCAAGACGCTGGAGCTCAAAATGGAGATAGCGACCGTGCAGGGCCTTTCCGGGCACTCGGACCAGAGACAGCTGCTGGCGTACCTGTCGCACCTGCGCGCCAAGCCGAAGAAAATCATGACGAACCACGGCGACAACATGAACTGCGTGGATCTCGCGAAGACGATTCACAAGCTGTTCAGGGTCGAGACGATGGCCCCGAAGAACCTGGAGACTATCAGGTTCAAGTAAGAACGAATTATGCAGCATCTTCCGAAGATGTCCATACAGCTTCAAGAAAGTCGTTGCTTCCCCTATATTGAAGAACGCCATCTTTGCCATCAGACGGCTTTACATAACGTAAGTTTCCTAAAATTTCCCGTCTTCTTCTAACCCTGACACCGAATTCTCCATGGGCTTCTTTAAGTCCTTTAAATTCGTGAGGAGAAACCCTTCTGTACCTTCCATCTAAACGGTAGATAGTAACAGGCTTTCCAACTATACGTTCTATTTCGGGCAGAAAATCTGCTGGACTTCTTACTCTAATGCTCATGAAAACTCTAAACCGTCGCAAACTTAAAAAGCCCTCTCTTAGCTATTTAACATTTGCTATCGAAGTTTAGCTCGGTATTTATGCCAGTGGGCTACGGGAAGAGGATAAGGGAAGCCGTTTCCGCGGCGAAGC
>JACQIH010000046.1 GCA_016198625.1 Candidatus Aenigmatarchaeota archaeon | reverse complement strand
GTGCGCGGAACGTCCGGCGGGTTCTTCAACGCGACGAGCAGCAACGTGACTGTTTCCGGCTTCCTGAACATAACAGGAGCGAACCAGATCGCGGCAGCAGTTGCTGTGAATTCAACAAATGTTTCCGTTATCAGGTATAACTTCACTGCAAGCGGGGAGCAGATGAACATAACAGTCATCAAGCTCACGCGTGCGGGAACATCAAGGGAATCTGATATTGTAAGCATCAAATTGTTCAACGATACTAATGCTGACCAGCTGTATACACAAGCAACGGACACGACCCAGATAGGAACAACCAAGACAGCGAACAACACGGGCGGCCAGTACGAGTTCACAGGCTTGTCGTTCTTCGTGCCTACAGACGGCAACATGTCCCTGTTCGCTGTGGTTGAAACAGGCGGCACGACGTCAACAGGCGGAAAGACTTTGATACTTAACCTGAACGGAACAGGCGATGTCAATGCCGCCGGCTCGGCAACCGGAGCGAATATCACGGAAAACCTCACGGGCACGGCATCAACAGCATCAACGATATTCAGCAAGTTAGTAGTCCTAGGAAAGAGCTTAGTTTCATCAACGGTTGGTCTGAACACAAGCGGCTTAGCAGTTGTGCAGTTCAACCTGACATCGCAGGGTGGCGAGCAGATAAACATAACTGAAATCAATCTGAGCAGGCTCGGCTCTGCCGTTGACGGCAACGTATTCAACGTGTCGCTTTACAACGACACCGACCTGTCAGGCACATTCAGCTCAGGCGACACTGCCATAGGAACTGTAGGCCTGAATACAACAGCAGCAGGATTGTACAGATTCACGGCCATAAACTTCAATATGACGACAGCAGCGAAGACGCTGTTCGTTGTACTTACTGTTAATGATACCGGTTCAGGCAATACATTCAACCTGAGCATAAACGCCACGGGCAACGTTCACGCATGGGCAACTGTGTCAAACATCAACCTGACGGGCACAACAAACCTCACATTGACGACGGCATCATCGTCAACAACCACGATAGCAGGCGGCTTCACAGTAACAGGAAAGAACCTCGCGCCGTCAACAAAGGTAATCAACACGGCAGGCCTTTCTGTGTTGCAGCTCAACTTCAGCGCGACCGGCGAAACGATGAATGTTACGGTAATAAAGATAACGCAAAAGGGGTCGGTTGGAACGGGCGAGGTTTACAACGTTACTTTATACAACGACACCGACCTGTCAGGAACGTTCAACGCAGGCGACGTTGCAATGGGAACTGTCGGCGTTAACACAACGAGCGCCAGCCAGTACGTGTTCACCGGATTCCAGTACAACATAACTTCAACAGCCGCAAAGACGCTGCTTGTTGTGGTATCAACAAACAGCACTGCCGGAAACGCATTCAATCTCAGCCTGAATGCAACCGGCGATGTAGATACATTCTCGGTAACAACAAGCCAGAACGATTCAGAAACAATAACGTCCGCAGAGTCAATCACAACGACAATACACGGAACGCTCACGGTTACCGGCAAGACGATTGCGCCGCTGACAAAAGTTGTTAATACGGCAAACCTTTCCGTGCTGCAGATTAACTTCACGGCGTCAGGCGAAGCCATGAATATATCGCTTATTAATTTCAGCCTGATAGGAACGGCAACAGAAGCTAACCTGACAAACGTCAGGCTTGTGAACGACACCAACGGCAACGGCCAGTTTGACGCGACGACGGACACATTGCTGAGCCCTGTCCTGAACACGACAAGCGGCGCGTTGGTCAACTTCGGTTCGCTGACTTACTTCGCGAACACGGGCGGCGTTAACACGATATTCGTAGTTGTCAACATCTCAGGAGTGCCGGGAACAGGAGGAAAGTTCTTCAACTTCAGCATAAACACCACCAACGACATCCAGGTTTTAGGAAGAAGCTCGATAATCAACCTGACGGCATCGTCAAACATAACGCTTACAAGCACTGCTTCGAATGTGAATACAACAATCCACGGGGTATTGAATGTGACTGGCAAGAGCTTGGCTATATCAGCAACAACGCCTTCAACGGCAAACTACACCGTGATGCTTATCAACTTCACGGCAGTCGGCGAGGGCATGAACATAACCAAGATAAACATAACGCGTTCGGGAACGGCAACTGACGGCAACTTCACGCTGCTGAGATTATTCAACGACACCGACCTCTCAGGAACATTCAACGGCGGCGACCTCCAGATGCTCGGCGCCATAAACTCGTCAACAAGCGGGGAATACGTGTTCAGCGGCCTCTTCAACCTCACGGCAGGGGCGACCAACACGCTGATACTTGTATTGAACACGACCAGCACAGCATCGGGCGGCGCAACGTTCAACTTCAGCGTGACAGGGACGGACAAGATACAGGTGTTCACTACATCGTCAAACCAGAACCTGACGGCCACAAGCAACATCACATTGGCGAACGTGTCGTCATCAACGACAACAATCAACTCAATTACGGTAACGGGTACAGATTTGCTGTCAGCCATGGCTGACAAAAAGTTTGACAGCGGTATGGTAGCTATACCTTCAAACGAGGCTAACATAGCTGCTCTTCGCATAAACTTCACTGCAGTCGGCGAAGGCATGAACATAAGTGTAATAAAGGTGATGCGCGGAAATGCCACGGGAGAAGCAGCATCAGATGTTCACATAATCAATGTAAGGCTGTTCAGCGACACAAACGGCGACGGCCGCTTTAATCTGTCCGATACACAGATAGGTTCTGCTGTGACAACAACAACAGCGCAGAAATATGAGTTCAG
>JACQIH010000045.1 GCA_016198625.1 Candidatus Aenigmatarchaeota archaeon | reverse complement strand
TGCTTGCCCGACTCACTCAAAGGAGGGGTTTATCCTATTGGTTGCGGGTTTTGTGCTTGCTTTCCAGCAAGCTGAAATATTCTATAAATCAGGAGTTTTTCTGATTTTTCTTGCGTATATTTTGCCTTACTTCAGATCAAGATTAAACAGAAAACAGGGGGTGTAATCATGAAGAAAATGGATCCTAATGCCAGATGCGTATGCGGCTCAGGCAAGAAGTACAAGTACTGCTGCGGCAAGATGTAAGAACTAAGATAAAATGAATATTTGTTTTTCTATTTTGGTTTTTGATACAATTAGATTTATTAACAGCCATGCCAATATTTTACTGCGTGATGTCATGATCGAACACGACGAATTCGGGCCCGAAAAAATCGTGGAGGTGTACGACCCGAAAACGAAGATGCGTGGAGTCCTCATAATCGACAATACGGCCCTGGGACCTGGCAAGGGCGGGATACGGATGACTCCTTCTGTCAGCAAAGAAGAGGTTTTCCGCCTCGGGCGCACCATGACGTGGAAGTGCTCCCTTGCCGGCCTGCCTTTCGGGGGAGCGAAGTCGGGCATAATCGCCGACCCGAAAAAAATGAGCTTGGAAGAAAGGAAAGCGCAGGTGCAGGCCTTTGCCAGGGCGCTAAAACCGCTCTCGCCCAGGCAGTATATAGCCGCGCCGGACGTCAATACCGCTGAGCAGGAGATGAAGTGGTACGCCGAAGCGAACGGCTCGTGGAAGTCGTGCACGGGGAAGCCGGCAAACATGTGCGTCAAGCCGGGAGAGAAATGCGGCATCCCCCACGAATACGGCTCGACAGGATTCGGCGTGGCTGCTGCAACGCGCGTTGCAGCTGCGTTCGCGGGCATCGACATCAGAGGAGCCGCGTTCGCCGTGGAAGGCTTCGGCAACGTGGGGACTTTCGCGTCGAAACATCTCGAGCAGTCAGGGGCGAAGCTTGTCGCGGCGTCGGATTCCAAAGGATGCATCTACAATCCTGACGGAGTAGACGCCGGGAAATTGCTCGACGTGAAGGAAAAGACCGGCTCCGTCATAAATTACAAGCCAGGGAAAGTGCTGAAGAACGAGGAACTGTTCCTGCTCGGCGTCGATATAATAATTCCCGCGGCGCTCCCCGACGTCATAAACGCCGGCAACGCCGACAGGATAAAGGCGAAAATAATCGTGGAGGGGGCCAACATACCCGCTACGCCTGAAATAGAAGCGAGGCTGCACAAGCGCGGAATCCTTGTCGTACCGGACTTCGTCGCTAACGCCGGCGGCGTCATATCTTCCTACGCCGAATGGCGCGGATACAACCCGAAGCGCATGTTCGAGCTCGTCGAGAATAAAATAACCCGCAACACGAAGCGCGTGCTGGAACACGCGAGAAAAACGGGCGCGGCGCCGAGGGACGCGGCGATGAATCTGGCATTTGAGCGCGTGCGGAAGGCGATGCACGCACGCGCGTCATAGAAATTTCACGAACCGCGCTTTCTGCCTTGCCGCCCTGACCAGCACGGCGTCGCCTGCTTTGAGCCTGTGCATTCTCTCCTGGTTGTCCGCTGCGAGGAAAGCGGAGCCGCGCAGCAGCTTTATTCTTGCCGATATCTTGACGACAAAATAGCCGCGGCCTGCCGCAGGATTGTTCAAGCCTATCCTCAGCCCGCTCCTGAAAGGCCTGTAGCCGAGCGAGGAATAATAAGCGGTCGAGCCGTATGGCGTCGCGGCAACAAGGCCGTCAGCGATAAAATTCATCTTCCCGATGGAAAAACGCAGCGCGCGCCTGGGATCTATATTGCGCAACTGGACCTCGTTAAGCCCGGCTATTGACCTGCCTTTGAAAACAGCTTCTGCTTTCAGCATCTCCACAATACTGTACCTTCCCTGCTTCAGCTTTTCCAGCAGGCCATCAACGTCCCCGATGTCGTAGTAGTCGCACTTGCTGCAGATAACGCTTCTCCTTATCGGGATTTTCGGCACGCCGGGATACTTCCATTCCGCGGCAAGTATGTGGCCGTCGCCGCCGTAGGTGACGACGAAGTCGGGGCTGTTCCTGCGGACAGCGAAGCCCGCCCGCTTTGCTTTCTCCACTATCGCCGACTTGTCGTGCAGCGACTCTATCCAGATACGAAGCGCTTTCATAATAATACTTAGAATACGCAGAATTTAAGAAAATCGTCAGAAATGAATCTCGCCGGCGCTGAACACGCGCTCGCAGTAATGGCAGCGTATCTTGAGCGGATGCTTGCTCTCGACGTGGAACCTGCCGGACGCGTGCTCGCTGTTCGTGATACAGTTCGTGTTCGGGCACCTGATTATTTCCTCGAACCTGTCAGGTATGGCCAGCAACGTCTTCTCGGCGACCTGCGAATCCCTTATAATATTGAGGCTCGCGCCTTCCGCAATCAGCGACAGCTTGTCGGACTCCCTTTTCGTAAGCTCGCGGTTTTCTATCTTGACGATGTCCTTCTTCCCCATCTTGCTGCTCGAGACGTTCGCGAGAACAACGTAGGAATCCTCGCTGCCGTTCAGCCCGAGTATCTCGGCGACCTTGAGCCCGCTGCCCGCGGGTATGTGGTCAATCACAGTCCCGTTCCCTATTTTCCTGACAAGAAACTCTTCCGCCATGTTTTTCACTTTCGTTAAGCAATCGCAAGTTCTTCGCTTCGGATTCCATCAAAAAGTTTTCCAATTTGGTTCTGCTTAGTTTCTCTTGAATTGGCTTTTTCTCTTTCCACCTACTGGTTGCCAATTAACAAACTTATCAGCGCCATCCTTACAGGCACGCCCATGGCCGCCTGCTCGAAATACTTCGCGTGCTTTGTATAATCAATCGCGGGCTCTATCTCGGTTATCTTCGGCAGCGCGTGAAGGATTATCATATTATCTTTTGCGT
>JACQIH010000043.1 GCA_016198625.1 Candidatus Aenigmatarchaeota archaeon | reverse complement strand
TCACGGCGCCGCAGAGGCGCGTTGACAAGACGCTCCGCTACTTCGCCCAGGGCGCGTACAGGAAATCCTTCCACAGCAAGAAGGGCCTTGCGCAGGCGCTGGCTGAAGAAATTCTTGCCGCCTATCACGGCTCGCAGGATTCCACGGCGCTGCGCGAGAAAGAGCGCATAGAGCGCGAGGCCTCGGGAGCGAGATAAGAATGGCATTCCCGCTTCTGCTGTCATTACCCTGAAGCTGCATTCTGCATGCTTCTCAATTTTCAAAAAGCAGAAATCTTGTAGAAGATATTTATGAAATTCTTAACGAAGTAGGAATACCGGCAGATTACTTAAACCAGAAACCTGACAAATTTGGGAGACACAGAATAATTATCAGAAGGCAGAAAAAATTAAAGACGTGCTTAATTTTCTTTGAACCTAATACTGAAAAATGGATAAGGTTAAATAATTGCATAAAAACTTTCAGAAAAAATCCGAATGGAGGAAAACAAATGGCTAGGGATCTTACAGAACGCGTGCAGGAACTCATGCACAAGCCCGAGCAGATAAGGAACATAGCGATCGCTGCCCATATCGATTAGTTCTTAGTATTGCTAAGAGCTCGAGTGCATGGGAAAACCACACTGACAGACAACCTTCTCGCCGGCGCGGGCATGATTTCCGAAGAGCTTGCGGGCCAGCAGCTGTTCACCGACTTCGACAAGCAGGAGCAGGAACGCGGCATAACCATATTCGCCGCGAACGTGAGCATGGTGCACGAGGTTGCAGGAAAGGAATACCTGATAAACCTCATAGACACGCCGGGCCACGTCGATTTCGGCGGCGACGTCACGCGCGCCATGAGAGCCGTAGACGGGGCCGTAATCGTCGTCGACGCAGTCGAGGCGATAATGCCGCAGACGGAAACCGTCGTGAGGCAGGCACTGCACGAAAGGGTCAAGCCGGTCCTGTTCATAAACAAGGTTGACAGGCTGATAAAGGAGCTGCAGCTCACGCCCGAGCAGATGCAGCAGCGCTTCATAAACATAATCGCGCATGTGAACAGGCTCATACAGAAATATTCCGAGAAAGATTACGCCGAGAAATTCTTCGTGAACGTGGAAAACGGCAGCGTCGCTTTCGGGTCGGCTTACCGTAAATGGGCGATATCCGTTCCCTACATGAAAACGCACAAGATAACGTTCAAGGACATCATCGATTTCTCGTCGCAGGGCAAGGACGACGAGCTTGCGAAGAAGGCGCCGCTGCACCGCATCGTGCTCAACATGGTGACAGAGCACCTTCCTAATCCGAGCGTGGCGCAGAAATACAGGATACCGAAGATATGGCACGGCGACGTGGAGTCGGATGTTGGAAAGGACATGCTTGCGATGAACCCGGAAGGCTCGCTCGCCATGATAATAACCAAGGTCGTTCCGGACCCGCACGCCGGAATAGTCTCCGCGGGCAGGATTTTCTCGGGCACGCTAAAGCGCGGCATGGAGGTCCGGCTTGTCGCGCAGCACATGACGCGGAGGGTGCAGCAGGTCAGCATCTACAAGGGGCCGCAGCGCGTGCAGATGGAGGAGGTCACGGCGGGCAACGTCGTCGGCGTTGTCGGGCTCACGGACGCGTTCAGCGGCGAGACCATATGCGACGCGGACAGGGAAATAGAGCCGTTCGAGGCGATAAAGCACATCTTCGAGCCGGTCGTGACCAAGAGCATAGACGTCGCGGATCCCGCTGATTTGCCGAAGCTCATCGGCTTCCTGAAGCAGATAAGCCGCGAGGACCCGACGCTGGTTGTGAAGATAAACGAGGAGACGGGCGAGTACCTTGTCTCGGGGCTCGGCGAGCTGCACATCGACGCGAAGGTTGAGCGTCCTCTGAAAGACAAGGGCATAGAAGTGAAGACGTCGACGCCCATAGTCATTTACCGCGAGACAGTGCGCGGCATGTCGCCTGAAGTGGAAGGAAAATCCTCGAACAAGCACAACAGGTTTTACTTAACCGTTGAACCATTGGAACAGGAAGTCTATCAAAAGCTTGCCGCCGGCGAAATTACAGAAGTAAACGTCCAGAAAAACATCAAGACCATCGTCCAGCAGCTCGTCGCGGCCGGCATGAGCAGGGACGAGGCGAAGAAGCTGCAGGACATCCACAACAAGAATTTCCTCATAGACGCGACGAAAGGGATACAATACCTGAACGAGACCATGGAACTTGTCATGGAGGGCTTCCGCAACGTGATGGACTCGGGCCCGCTCGCCGGAGAGCCGTGCTCCGGATTAAAGATAAAGCTCACCGACGCGAAGCTCCACGAGGACGCGATACACCGCGGCCCGGCGCAGGTGCTGCCTGCGATAAGCGACGCCGTCAAGGAAGCGATATTCAGGGCCAAGCCGACGATGCTGGAGCCGATACAGACGATACGAATCGACGTGCCGGAGGAGCTGATGGGCAACGCCATGAACCAGGTCCAGAACAGGCGCGGCCAGATAATCGATACCCATATCGAGCAGGGGGTCGCCGTCGTCCAGTGCACGCTGCCCGTGGGGGAAATGTTCGGCTTCGAGGCGCAGCTGAAGAGCGCCACGGGCGGGAAAGGCTTTTATTCGCTCATAGACGTCACGTTCGAAAAACTGCCGGAAGAGCTGAAGACGCCGATAATAAGCAAGATACGGGAACGCAAAGGCATGTCGAAGGAGATGCCGTCTATCTAGGCTCAATTTAAACACGCGCAGCTATTTCTGATTCATGCTCCGCGCCGCGGTGTTCGACCTTGATGGGCTGCTCATCGACACAGAAGAAATGCAGTATCTCGGCTGGATCGAAATCCTGAAGCCGTTCGGCATTACTTTTACGGAAAAGGATTACATAAGCTACGTCGGGAATACGGCGGAAATGAACGAAAAATTGCTGATAAAAAATTACGGCATCAAAGCGGAGAAAGGCTTCCTTCTGGAAAAAAGGAAAAAGCTGATGATGAAAATTTTCAGGACAAAGCCGGTTAAATTAATGCCCTACGCCAGAAAATCATTGTCTTTCTTCCAAGGGCTCGGCGTCAAAATGGCTGTGGCAACGAACGGCCCGAAAAGCGAAGTCCTGCTGAAACTGAAAAGAGCCGGAATTCGCAGAATGTTCAGCGCTGTTATCACCATAGATGACGTTGAGAGAGGCAAGCCATTCCCGGACACTTATCTTCGCGCGGCGGAAAAGCTCCGCGTGCAGCCGGAAGAATGCGTAGCGTTCGAGGACGCGGAAATCGGCGTTGAATCAGCGAAAGCCGCAGGCATGATTTGCATCGCTGTTCCGACACGGCTGTCTGCGAAGCAGGATTTCTCGAAAGCCGATGCCGTTCTGAAAAACCTGAAAGAAGCGTGCGTATGGGCGAAGAAGGAACATGATTTATGAATTATCCGTAGCCTTTCCGCGGTGCCGGCAATTGAAAGCCTTTCCTTGGGAATTTCCTTAAGGTATCGAGGAGTATCGCGTAAACTTCTGTTCCATCAAGGTCGGTCAGATAAACAAGCGGATTGGGGCTCAAATCGGACGGCGCGAGAACCCTTGCGAGAACTTTCCTGGAGCGCGGGATTTGTTTTTTCAATCTGAGAGCCTCAAGCATTCGCGGAACGAGTCCGGGATACACGTTCACTTCTATTTCATACACATCGTTTGCCTGGACTTCAAAGCGTCCGGCTATCCTCAACGGCTTGTATGCACCGGCGCTTACAAAATCACCCCTGCCGTCGCCATGATAGGCGTACCAGTCTCCAAACTGGCCCAAGCGAACGCGTGTAATAAACTCATTAAGTGGCGCTCTGACTTCCTTCGTTTCAAGATGAACAATAGCGCCAAATACGCGGCTTGTTTCCCACTGTACGCCTTGTATGCCTAGAGCCTCGTTCTCTCTGAGCTGTTCGTATCTTTCCCTCAGTATTGTCAGCCTTTCAAACTCCTCAGGCGAAAGTTCAGAATCTTCCCTGCTTTCGATAAACACATGTTCGTATCGCGCTAACATTCCGGGCAATACGGGGGGAGGCTTTACATTCCCGCGAAAAATAATCTGAACGCCATCGTTCTGTCCGTTGTTCATCATTTCTTCGCAATAAAATACAAGCTTTAAAAGCGTTTGCAATAGTATTCTTTCCGCTGAGTGGCGAACACTTAAAAAGATTTGTCAACAGGAAAAAGCAGAGAAGGATAAAAAATGGCGGAAAAGAAACCTCACATTAACCTTGTAACTATCGGCCACGTGGACCACGGCAAATCCACGCTCGTAGGGCGCCTGCTCTACGACACAGGCGCGATACGCGACGACGCCCTGAGAAAGCTGAAGGACCTCGCAAAGGAACTGAAGAAGGAAACGTTCGAGTTCGCCTTCATCATGGACAGATTGAAGGAAGAGCGCGAGAGGGGCGTCACGATAGACATCATGCACCAGCGCTTTGACACGCCGAAATACTACTTCACGATAATCGACGCTCCGGGCCACAGGGACTTCGTCAAGAACATGATAACAGGCACGAGCCAGGCTGACGGCTGCATACTAGTGTGCAGCGCGAAGGAAGGCGTCCAGGACCAGACGAAGGAGCACGCATACCTCGCGAAGGTCCTCGGCGTGAACCAGGTCGTGGTCGCGGTAAACAAGATGGACGCCGTCAATTACGACGAGAAGAAATACAACGAGACGAAGGAGAACGTCACGAAGCTGCTGAAGGGAATCGGCTTCAAGACGGACGACATTCTGTTCATACCAACTTCAGGCTACGTCGGCGACAACGTGGCGAAGAAGAGCGATAACATGGCGTGGTACAAGGGCAACACCCTTGTCGAAGCCCTTGACAAATTCCACCCGCCCGAGCAGCCTACGGACAAGCCGCTCCGCCTGCCCGTGCAGGACATCTATTCCATTACCGGCGTAGGCACGGTGCCTGTCGGCAGGGTCGAGACGGGCATATTGAAGGTCAACGACAAGATAGTTTTCGTGCCTTCGGGCGCCACGGGCGAAGTCAAGACCATCGAGATGCACCACGAGCAGCACCAGGAAGCGAGGCCGGGCGACAACATCGGATTCAACGTCCGCGGCGCGTCGAAGACCGACATAAAGCGCGGCGACGTGGTCTGCCATCCTCAGGACGCCGCGAAGCCTGTGAAGGAATTCACCGCGCAGATTATTGTTCTTAATCATCCTTCCGTTATCAGCAAGGGCTACACGCCGGTTTTCCACGTCCATACAGCGCAGGTCGCCTGCACGATCACCGAAATCCCGAAGAAGCTCGACCCGAAGACGGGAGGCGTCGCGCAGGAAAATCCCGACTACATCAAGACGGGCGACGCCGCGGTCGTGACGATAAAGCCGAGCAAGCCGTTGATAATAGAGAAGCAGTCGGACATCCCGCAGATGGCGCGCTTCGCCATACGCGACATGGGCCAGACCGTCGCCGCCGGAATATGCATTGATGTCGTGTATTAAGGTCTGTTCTTCTTAATTGCTGTTAAAGTCTTCCAGAATCATTTCGAATATTTCTTGGAACGCGATGCGCTCAAACAACCAGCACCTGCAT
>JACQIH010000050.1 GCA_016198625.1 Candidatus Aenigmatarchaeota archaeon | reverse complement strand
TTCTATCGTCTTTCCGGACATGACGTCTTTTATCGATGCCTTCGCGTCCGCTGTTGCCAGCGAGGATAGCGACTGCAATTCGAAGATCCTTGAGAAGTCACCCGAGTCGACAACGAAGTACATGTTCCTCTGGACCGGCTGTCCCTCCACGACAACAATCCTGTCGGCATTGTCGTCCTGAAGGTACACGTCGTTCTGGGTGGAGCTGTTCAGGTGGCCCCACTTGATTGTTCCAGTGTCGCTCCTGTCGTTCGTGAACCTTAGGTCAAGGTCCTTTGTTCCTGACGGTGTCAGGTCCAATTTGTCCCTTGAGGCATCCTTGACGTCCACTGACAGGGACGGGAAGTCGAGGCTGAATGTCTTCCATACAGGCTCGGGAAACTTGCCCCCGACCTTGACGAAGTCAGTCCTGGAATCCTGGCCTACGTAGTAGATGTCGATGCCTGTGAGCTTTCCGCCGGAAACAGTGACCACGCCTAGGGTTCCGTCCAGCGTCTTTTCGGATTCTCCGCCGGTCTTTGTCTTGACCTGCGTGTTGTTCGATACGATCAACCTTCTCGCGCCCAACAGAACAGAAGCAGAGCTTACGGTTCCTTCTTTCTGCGTGAAGAACACGTCGTCAACGAATACTTCCAGGCCGCCGACAGTGGCAGACTTGCCCTTGTCAATGGACTTGGAATCGCTTCCGACCTGTATTCCGATGGTGTCAGCGTCTGAAACCACCAGGAGCTTCACGGCGTAAGCTGTGCCGTCTATTGTAACCTCGACCGATTCACCTTCGGACATGGTCCTCGTGTCAGCACCGCCGAACAGCTCTACCTTAGGGGTAGATGCTGTTGCGTCAGTTCCCGACGCGAACGTGTACCTGTTTCCGAAAATGTTGATCTTTTCGCCGACTACCGTTGTTGTGTTGACCTCGTCGTTGAACACGACCCTGCTTCTTAGGAGATATGACGTTGTAGAAGCGGATGTGCCCAGCTCGCCGATCAGGTATGCCGGGTCCGGCAAGTCACCTGATATCTTGTTGAAGCTCAGGTTGAAGTCGTCGGAGAAGTCGATGAACTGGTCGAAGTCGTACGTTGTTCCTGCATCGCTGTCTGATACCGTGCCCGATTTGAGCAGGGCAGGCAGGTCAGCGTCGGACAAGGAAGTCCTGACACCCGTTTTCTTCAGGTTGTTATCCAGGTAGATTTTTTCGTTCGCCGTGTAAATGGCGCGTCCTTCTCCCTGAACATTCAACCCTCCGCCACCAGGTACCTTGACGTCCGTTGTCACTTCACCGCCCCAGCGGGCCGCGATGTCGACAGCGCCGACAACGTCGCTAGGAGCAGCGGCAGCACCAACTACGACCAAGCTCTGAACGCCTTCAGAGCCGACGAACGGTGCCGGGAGGTTTTCTAGCTGCGCGAAGGCCAATGTCGAGCCTGCCATCAGCAAGCCCAATGTGCCTGCAGCAATTTTCTTTAGTTGCATTGTGCAACCTCCGTAATTCTTGTACAAGCCGAGCAAAACCGCAAATTCCAGGCAACTCTAGAAGCTGCCCGCGCCGTCTTGCCCGACAGTTCGGTTTGGCCAAACCTTTCGGTTTGAGTATGAAGCATAATAGATAGGGTGTTATAGATAGAAGGGCCTATCCTCTACGCTTCTTTGGTGCTATAACTATCGCCTTACTATATATATAAACCTGACTTGAAACAGTTTCACGATGTCTTAACCACATTTTCATCCATGCTATAAAAGGTTTATAACCGCTGTAGCAAGCACTAGAAAGTTGCAAAAGCTATATTTTTGCTTTTTAATAAAAATAAAGGCATATTTTAACGATAAATCTGCGATTGTCATTTATTGCGTTTTTTCGCGCTTTTCAGCCGTTTCTGAGGGCTTTTTGAGCTTCAGCAGGTTCGTCCTGCCTTTCGGTATCTTCTCGACGAGGCCGCGGTCGATAAGGTTCTTGACCACGCGGGAGACCTTGGACTTGCTGTAGTCAAGTTCGCGGACAATGCTCCGCTGATCGACCTCCTTCTTTTCGCGGAGCAGTATCTCGACAACCCTGCGCTCGCCCTCGGTCAGCACCGGCAGGACCTCGCGCATTCCCGAGCGGCGCATATATAATAATATAACAATCCCGACGGCGAGGCCCATAAGGATAAGCCCGACAAGGGGGGTGAAAGGCAGCCCGTTCTCCGGGAACACGCTCTCGTAGATGATGCTGAAATCATAGGTCTCTCCGAGGGGCGGGTCGTTGGCCGCCCATTCCACGAATATACGGCGTCCGTCCGAGCCCTGCTGGCCCCACTCGGGCTCGAAGCGCTTGAGCGAGGTGCCTGCAAGGTCCTGGTCCTCGGCCAGGCCCGCGCCGAGAGGCAATTTCACGGTCATGGAGAACCTGTCAGTCAGCTGGGTCACGGACTGCCTGTAGCGGAAAACGCTGAAATCGCGGAAATCGCCCGGAGGCTCGAGCAGGCGAAACTTGTAGGTCATTTTCCTGGCATTCACGTTGTCGCAGACTATGCTGGTCCCGACCCGCTCCGTGACGGCGCACTTTATGGGCAGCTCGTCGGCTATCACGTCTATGTCCGTTATCCTGCCCAGGACGAAATAGTCGCTTTTCGTGATGTTCTCCTTGTAGCGCAGCACGGCCGTCCATACCGACGAATCGCGCTCGAGGACAACCTCGACCTCCCAGTCGCGCAGCGTGACGGCATGCGCCGGAGCCGCGAGTAGCGCGACTGCAGCCAGTGCAGCCAGAAACCATGCCCATTTCATGGGTATAATTAACTCGGTGCGGGTTTAAAAACCTACGAGAATTTAGGAATTGATGCAGCACTTGGACGCAGGAAGGATGGTACCGGAACAGAATCGTCGTTTGGAGTACAGCGACAGCCAAATGACAGAGGAACTAATCGGTTGGGGAAGGGTTGCAAAGGTCTATAAAGTCGTCTATAAAGTCTATGTGAACCCTGGGACCTACGCAAGGAAGGAATTTTCAGCAGGCCCTCTTGCTTGGTTCTGGAATCACTCACTGTTTCAGTCCCCGCACATTGTTGATACAAAAGAAGGTCAAGAATTTCACTATAATAAAAGAATCCTGGGACATTTTCTATCGCGTTTTCATGATACCGAAACCGGAAACGGCGTTTGCATAGTTTCAGCATTGAGGCCTTCGAAAAACGGCTTCGTATCCCCATATATAGAGGGTCATCACCCTCGAAAGGAAGAGCTTGCGCCTGTCTACAGAAGAATAAGGCCTTTGAGAAAATTCTTTAAGGATATAGAAATGCCGACATTCTCTTTCGACAATCCGTTCTCGGACAGCAACATGCTCCTCGATTCTGAAGGGAGGATCCATATAGTCGATTATGAGCAGGCTGTCGCGCTGCCCGATGGAAACGGAAATATTACTTATGACCTGATTAATCCTGAAAATGTTTACGCATTCATAAGAGATAACAGGCGAAGAGTCGCGGACAAATTTGGCATGAAAGACGCCGTTGATCTGGAACTGGCGTTTGAAGCGACCAGATATCACCAGCGACACCTAGACATAAGACCCAGGCTAGCAACCAGAATTGGCGAAATAATTTCAAGAAGCCTAAGCAAGCGGGAAGTCGATGCACTGGCCGAAGCCCTTTATTCAGACGGCAGGCTGTCTGCGAAGGAATACCAAGAATACCTTCACGGAGAGCGCGGAGAAAATATCCGCGTTGCGCTGGAAAACCTTTCAGTCCATGTATGCCTCACAGTTCTGACTATGCCGCTTACGCCCCTCGTAGGTTCTTCTTCAGCAGCGAGGGCCTACTGGACCTACTTGAACCGGAAGTATTACCGCAGGGTAGGCGATCCGAACAAGGCTGATGTACATAGCCGGTGGGTAAATGCTGTCGCTGCCGTGCCTTTCGGAATCGGAATGGGCGCATATTTTATACCGATAGCACAGGAAAACAAAGTTATAGCGCAGGCTGTCAGACAGAACTTCAAGCGAGCAAAAAAATGGGCAAAGGAACGGTTGAAGCGGGCTAAGAAATCTCAATAAAAAGATTCCGTCGGAAGTGTGTTCGTATGGAGATTGAAAAAAAGCGCAGGGAAGGCTGGTACGAGGCTGTTTTCCTCATCGAGGCACTGAGCGCGAACGAGGACATTCTTACCAGAACCCTGAAGGACCACGTGGATAAGTTCTCGAGGACTCCGGATACCGTCATCTACGAAACGAATTACAGCGACGTCCAGAAAGTCGAGAAGCCTTTCAAGGGCATCGAGACGGGCTATTCGCAGTACGTGGAAGTCAAGTTCGTGACGAAAACGCTGTTCCTGCTGCTCAACGCCGTCATCCTTTACGGGCCCTCGTCCGTGGAGGTCCTCCGCCCGAACAGCAGGGAGATTAAAATCGACGAGGTCCAGAACATCGTGAATGTCCTGGCGGGCGTGCTGCACCAGTTCGCCTCGGCGGGCATGGGCGGGATCGTCATCACGCCGAAGGACGTGAAGAAGTAGCCTCCGCACGTACCGGGAACCTATATACTATGTCTAAAATCCTGGCCGCATCTTCTCCCAGTCTCTTTTGATTTCTTAGAACTTCTTTCTCTAAATCCATTTCTGCTTCTGTCACTGCTTTCTCTTTCACTTGGTCAGGCTCTGCAGGCATGCAATAACGATACCTGCCCCGGCGCCTTTCATTTATAACCATGCCAGGACCTTCTTCCCAGTATTCCACGACTAAAAAATCGAGACCCAGTTCAGTAACTACGAGATGTCTAAGAGTGCCGTTTTTCTGCATGGAAAAATGGCTGTAGAAAGTGCGACCATCGCACGTGTCCGGCACAAATCCTCTTTGAAGCAAGTTGTGCCTTCTCACAAAATCCGGAACATGTTCAGGCATAGAGAAGTATTCAGCCATAATTGCTGAGAAATAAACCTGCGAGCTATTTAAGCGCCGTTTTCACCTTTAAAAACCGCGGCTTACAAGAATGAAATATGGAGTCATTGCGTGACTACTGGCTGTCGGTCAGGGACGCGGCTTCGTCCGTTGCCAAGCACAGGAAGCACGACCTCCACAGGACGCTGAAGCTTCTGATGCTTTCGTCGTTTGCATTCTCTTTAGGCGTGGGCATTTTCGTGTCGAAGCTGTCCCTGCAGGCGGGCGTCTTCACCACGAACATCTTCATCGGGATGTTCCTCACCGTGTTCTCTTCCGTCATCCTGCTGTCGCTGGGACTCGGGCTTGTCCATGAATTCGTCTCGGCAGCGCTGGGCGGCCGCGGCAGATACTACGAAAGCCTGACATCAGTCACGTTCTTTTTCGCCGCGCCCTCGCTGGGCTTCTTCGTCGCGTCGCTGCTCCTGTTCGTGCCCTACATAGGCATGCTTCTCGGCTCGTTCATAATCGCGCTTACGTTCGGGATGGGACTTGCGGCGCTTTACAGGGCAACCAAGGACCTCGCCAGGGTGGATATGGTCACGTCTTACGTTATCGTCTCGGTGCTCACGATTTCCTTTTTCGTCATGCTCTACGCGGCCCTGCTTTTCAACGCCGCTTCATTGATAGGGGTATAGGATAAAATGGCCAGAACATCAACCGTAGTGCTTTTCGCCGCGGGGCTGATTGCCCTGCTCGGCGACGTCGCGTTCATGTACCTGCTGGCGCAGGCCGGCGCGGCGTTCGGCACGTTCGCCTCAGCAGATCCCGCTGCGATACCCAACGCCGGCGTGCCTCCAGAAGCAGCACAGCAGTCCGCTCGAGAAATTTTAGGCGTCATAAATATCGCGTGGCTCTGGGCGCTGTCGGTGCTGATTGCGGCGCTGGCGATGATCTACCACTCCTCGCAGGAACTTTTCGGCAGGAAGAAGAAGTGAAATTCCCGGCTTTTTCTTTTAATATCTAACCTGATAGATTGCTTTACGATGCCACCGTAGCTCAACCTGGCAGAGCAATTGCTTCGTAAGAGGAGAAACTGCGTTTCTCCCTCTACCCTCTTCCTTCTGAAGTAAATGAGGGTCAAGGGAGATCTGCGAAAAGCGAAGGCTTTTCGAGACCTCGGAGAACTTTTCAAGTTCTCCGCAGGGAAACCATGGGTTTCTTCTCCTTGTAAGCAATAGGTTGGGGGTTCAATTCCCTCCGGTGGCTTAGCTGACTGCAGCAGAGCGATATAG
>JACQIH010000042.1 GCA_016198625.1 Candidatus Aenigmatarchaeota archaeon | reverse complement strand
TCATACTTTTTCATACTATGAAAAGGGATAAAAAGGAGCGCATTACCATAACGCTCGACTCGTCCCTGCTCAGGAAAGTGGACAGGATAGTGAACGGCAAGGACGTCCGGAACCGCTCGCACGCCATAGAGCATCTTGTTCTTAAATCGCTGGACATACCGCAGCTCGACACCGTGCTTATAATGGCAGGCGGGGAGGGCGTCAAGCTGAGGCCCATCACGTACGAAATGCCGAAGGCCATGATACCCGTGCACGGGAAGCCGATTTTGGAGCATCAGATAAACATGCTGAAGAAAAACGGCGTGAAGAATATCGTGATATCCGTCGGCTACATGTACGAGAAGATAGTCGATTATTTCGGCGACGGCTCGAAGTTCGGGGTGACCATAAATTACGTCGTAGAACAAAAGCCATTGGGCACCGCGGGAGCGCTGAAGCTGGCAGAGGATCACATCAGCGACACGTTCGGCATGATGAACGTCGATACGCTGATGGACCCGGACATCCAGGAAATGCTCGATTTCCACAGGAAGCACGACGTCCTGGGGACATTGCTCCTGAGGACAAGCGAGGACATAAGCTCTTTCGGCGTCGTGAAGATGAAGGGGAACCACATACTTGAGTTCGTGGAAAAACCGAGAAAAAACGAGGCGCCTTCGAACCTCGTCAGCGTCGGTTTCCATGTATTCGAGCCCGAAGCGATAAAGCACGTCCAGAAAGGCAAGTTCATGATAGAGCATCTGTTCGACAAGCTGGCAAAGGAAGGGCGCCTTGCGGGCTTCGTCCATGACGGCACGAGCATCGACGTGAGCAGCCACGAGGGTTACGAGCGCGCGATAAAGGAATGGAAAGATATTAAGTAAGGAACAATAATAATTATGCGCGTTGTCACGAACCTGCGCGGGAAGGACAGCGGCAAGATAACGAACCTGTTTCTCAGGTGCCTGGCGAATTATCCGAACAGGCTGCCCGATACCATCGAGCTCAGAATAGCCGGGGTCGACGCGCTCATAATCGAGGAGAACCGCGCCATAATATCGCTTTCATCCGCCGGCGACGAGATGAGGCCTGTTTTCTTCGAGCGCCTCAACAGGATTTTTATAAGGCGGTCGCTGGACGTCATGCCGCGGCTGCTGGAAGACGTCATGGTACTCAGGGAAACCGCCAAGATGCTCGGCGACGAGTACCTCGGCTATCTTTACGGCCGCCTCCTGGGAAGAAAGGCCAGAAATTTTTCCGAATACCTCAACGCAAGCGCCGCATGGGTGGCCTTTCATCCTGTCGACAAAGCCGATGCCGACATGCTGTACCAGATAACGAAAAACAAAGCATACGAGGCAAGAGCGAAAAGCTTATTTGAGGCCCTGAAGAGAAACTTATGGGTCGGCAGCAACCTGGAAAAGGCTGCGAAAAAGCTGGGGCGTCTCAATGCAGGCAATGAAATACAAATGGGAAAACTGGGAGCCGTACCTGATCCTCAGCAACGGAAGCGGCTTCGAGCGCCTGAGGCTTCTTGACTCCAAGATCTCCATGAAAATCGGGGAGAAATCCTGCATAGGCCATTTCGCGGGCGGCAGGCATTCGAAATGCCCGAGCAGCGCGAAAATAACAACGGGTTTTTACTGCAACGAGTGCAGGCTGCGCGACGACTTCTTCCTCTGCGTCCAGTGCGACGGCTCCCGCTGCATCAACATGAAAAGGCGCGAGGACTGCAAGGAAGAAAAATACTTCGTTTACCTGGCCGCGTTCGACTCTTTGATCAAGGTCGGTATAAGCATGGAGTTCCGCGTGCTCGAGCGGCTCGTGGAGCAGGGGGCTGATATGGCGGCCAAGGTCGGCATGGTCACGGACGGCCTTCTCGCGAGGAAGCTGGAGCAGGAAATAAGCGCGTCCATAGGCGTCGTGGACAGGGTCCGCGGCGACCGCAAGCATGAATTGATTTTCGGCAGCCCGAACAACGCCGCCATTGCTTTGTTCAACGCCATAAACAGGCTCAGGGCGACTTCGTTCGCGCCGCACATGATATATCCCCAGATATACGACTTCAGGAAATACTACAGGATGAACAGGGTTCCGAAAATGCCGAAAAAAATCCATGTGAAAGAAGACGAAGAGATAGCGGGAACGGTGGTGGCGGCGAAAGGGAACCTGATAGTCCTGGAAAACCACGATTACCACGCGCTGAACGCGCATGAACTGATTGGACGGGAAATCGAGCTGACCAAGATATAAAGTTTCCTAGGCATTTCAATCAGCAAAAATATTTTAAGGATGCGATTCAAGTAATGATACGTGATTCGATGACCAAGAGAAAAGAATACGTGTTTTACTGGGAAAAGGACTTCAAGCATTTCATCGACCTGCCGGTGGATGTCGAGGAGAACAGCGACGAGGTAGTCATGAGAATCACGCTGCCGGAGGGCATAGACTCGAAAAAGCTGGACGCGTTCCTGGAGAAGAACGTGCTTACCGTCAAGATGGCCAAGAAGAAGCAGAAAAGGTTCATGTTCTAAGACCCTTTCTTTTCAAAAAAGAAAGCGTCTAAGGAAAGAAAATATATTACTATTACTAAAAAAATACTGAAGATGTTTAATTTTTCCTGCATGAAATGACATTGTCTTCTACGGTAAATTTTACGGGCAAAAATTTCTCGACGACCCAGATGTTCGTCTGCGTATGCCGGGTGAGCTCAGGCACCTTGATCCTGCTGACGCCTGCTTCAGCTGCCAATGCCATGTAAGGCAGCAGCTGGTCCTCAGCGTGCTCGTCAACAGCGGTGCCGCTTCTCAGTTGCTGAACCAGTTTTTCAGCGGCATCCCTGCCCACGTCTTCCGCGCGAACGCCGCGCTCGCCGAGGCCGTCGGCGCCCAGAACGCTGTTTTCGCATTCTGCCCACAGTTCAACGGCAGAGCCCGGGCACGCCGTGTCGTTGTACTGGGCCTTGATGTCCGCAGTTATTTTTAATTCCTTGTAAATAATATCCCGCGCAGCTTTCTGCTGCCTTTCCGCCACGTTGTTTTTTGTCAGTTCAGCAGCAGCGTGCGATATACCTTCAACAGAAATTATTTCGCCCCTTTCCAGCAACACCAGCGGCGACAGCTTTCCCGGCTCTATCGCGACAGAGACCTTTGCGCCGCCTTTCGGGTAATATCCGTATTTTTCTATTTCTATTTCCGCTTCGTATCCCATTTTAGCGAGAAGCGGCAGCAGGACATGCCTGGCATAGTTCAGCGGCATCGCCCACTTTCCGTTCGTGGCGCCGCCGGTTATTGAAATATCCACGGTTTTGCCAGCATGGATGGCCGCGACCATGAGCCCCTGCAAAACCAGACCTATGCTGCCTGCAGTCGGGATGTTTATCGATATGTTGCCGCTCCTTATCTTCCGCGGACTAAATTCCAGTTCGGTCGAGCCCAGATG
>JACQIH010000041.1 GCA_016198625.1 Candidatus Aenigmatarchaeota archaeon | reverse complement strand
GGAAAGGAAATGGATGAATAAAGATTAAACATAAGCGTATTCTTCAGCTGTCTATCATAGGCCAGCTTTGCTGCCAAAAAGGAGAAGGAAGTTTCCTGATAATCGGGCTTTATGAAGAACCCTTAAAGTCAGGGATTCACGGCTATAACATTGTAGTAAAGAATCAAAAAGCGGTCTTGGTTGATGTTCAGAACCCTTTGAACCGGGGCGGCAAACTTGTACCCTATGTTGCGCCCGTGACTGCAATTGAACTGAATCAGGGAAAGTATGTCGGCAGATTTAAAGTTCGTCCTGAATGGCAAGATGGAAGAACGTATTGGATAATCTGAGGGGTTTCAGTATCCCGCCGCCGACGTCTTCACTTCGATTTTCTTCTCGTCGGTCCAGTAGTTCTTCCCGTCGATTATGGCGTGGCCGCGAATATACAACGTGCCTTCCTGGGCCGGCGTTATCGACGCCGTGAATGTGTCCGGTATGCTGTGCAGTCCCCTTGCGAAATCCTGCGTCAGCATCGGATAGCCCGAAGCGGCTGGCGTGGTTTCTGTTGTAAACTCGCTGCCGTGCGACATGTAGTCAAAATGCGCGGCGGTGTGCGTGATTTGCTTGCGGCTTGATGATTCCACGCGCCATGTCGCTTTGAAGCTCTGGTTGACGACAACGCTGCCCGGAACGTCGACCTTTACCTCGAATTTGTCCTCGGCCTTCACGGCTGCAGCAGTTCTCGCTCTCTCCGCAATCTCAGCGCGCTTCTCGGCTATCTTTCTCAGCTTGTCCGAGATTTCTCCGCGCTTCCTGCACAGATCGCCGAGCATCTTCGCGTGCGACGCGACGTCCCGCGACTCCACAAGCAGGCGCGCGACTTTCGTCTGGTTGTTCTCGGCCTTTGCCTGTTTGAGGTCCTCATGAAGCTGCCTTGCTTTTGCAATAAGCTTCTCCACGTCTTCCTTCCCTACGCACCGGTCAATTCGCGCGATTATCCTGTCCGCCTCGCTGAGCCTGTTCAGGCTTTCCTTCTCGGCCTCGGCGGTTTCCTGCTCCTCGTCGCGCAGCTTCTCGGCTATCCTTTCCTCGGCTTTCACAAGCTTTCCAAGCAAATGAAGGTCCTTTTTCACAACAGAGACAACGTGATGCATCTGCCTGCGGGCGTCCTCAAACTGCCCTGCATCGACCTTGCCGCGCGCACCCGCAAGGCCCGATTTCGCGAATGCTATGTCCTGCTTCGCGAGGGATATCGCGTTCCTTGTCGCCGCCGTGTCGGGCGCCTCGCTGGAAATCTCTTCGAGCTCTATTTCAAGCTGCGACACCTCGGCCTCGCTTTCATTCAGCCTTTCGAGCATCTTGCCCCTGACTTTTTCCCGGTTCGAGTCAAGCCTGTTCTTCTCTTCCTGGACTTTCTCGCGCCATTTTTCCATGTTCTCCCTGAATGTCTGGATGCTGACATTGCCGCGCGAGCCGCTCGTTATCTTCACGGTAATGTTGGCGGCAGACAGCTGATCCGATATCTGCTGCGCGAGCACGGGGTTTCCGACAACGCGGACGTCCGTGATGTTCCTGCTTTTGATAAGCTCTGCCAGCGCCGGAGTCTGGTCGGCATTATTCACAATCCTGACAACGCTTCTCTCGGAAGGAACGCCGCCTGTCCCCAAAACATCCTTCCAGTTCGGCGCGGCGATGATGACAAGTTTTCCTTTGACGTCAAGCGCAGCTGACTCGATGTCGGCTTTCTTCCTGAACCTTTTCTCGAAAGAAGCCAGATGCGCCCTCCTTTCCTCGTTGTCCTCTCCTAGAATATTTACTTTCCCGACCCCGAGGTCGCCCAGCAGTTCAAGGACTTCCGCAGGGACCTTGCCTTTCGGCACGGGAACGACAGGGCATTTCTCCTCGGCAGCAGCGGTCACGGCATCGTTCTGCAGCTCGGTGTCCGCGTCGCTGTCCTTGGTGTCGTCCGCAAGCACGGCGCAGGCAGCGCCTTCCTGCCAGAAGTATTTGGCTACATGTACGGCAGTGCCGGTGCGTTCAACGCCCCACAGGCGCACGGTCTGGTATCCCCAGTCCTGTATCTGCCGCTCAGCTTCGGGCTTTATCACGGAAGGGCCGCCGACAAGAATGACGATTTTGGGGTTCAGCGAAGGGTCCGTAAGTTGCGCGCGTAATTCTTCTGACGCCTCGCCGGCCGCAGCAATGAGCACGGGTATCCCGGCCTTCTCGCCCGCGGCTTTGGCTATCATGAAATCAGCCGATGTTATGTCGCTAACAATCAGGGCCTTGTCGATGTTCTGCGCGAAAGCCAGTGAAGAAATCAGAATCAGCGCAAAAGAAAACGCGAAAACGCCCGGTATGGACCTTCCGTTCATGTTTAGAATTATTGCGAGGATAGAAATAAATACGCCTCAGCGCAGCAGCAGCCCCCGTAAGTCCTCCGTGATTCTGGCGTAAAGGGGACTTTGGCGAACTCATAATTAAAAAGTCTTGTGCAGGAACTGAACCAATGGCACCCACAGTAATAGGAATGTTGGGCTTGGGGAATGTCGGCACGGGCGTTGTTGAATACTTATTGAGCGACAGGCGCAAGCCTGGACAAATCTACTTGAAAATGGCAGCCGTTCAGGATTTAGGCAAGAAAAGAGGCGCGCGTGCAAGGCTTACTACAGACCCTTACCGCATAATCGATGATCCCGAAATAAAAATTGTTGTGGAGATTATGGGAGGCGAGGAACCCGCGCGCGAATACATCATGCAATCGCTGGAAAGAGGCAAGAGCGTTGTCACTGCAAACAAAGTATTGATAGCCAAGTATGGCAGAGAAATATTCGATGCAGCAAGACGAAAGGGCGTTGATGTGTTTTTTGAGGGCGCCGTAGCTGGTGGCGTGCCTGTAATCAGGGTGATGAGGGAGAGCCTAAGCGCGAACCAGATAAGCAGAATCCTGGCAATTCTTAATGGAACGACAAATTACATCCTTACAAGGCAGAGTGAAGAGATGAGTTACGACGAAGCCCTGAAAGATGCCCAAAGTAGGGGCTTTGCCGAAGCGAATTCCGAACTTGACGTGAGTGGAAGGGACGCAAGGGACAAGCTTGCAATCCTTGCTTCGTTAGCCTTTGACACGCCTGTTGATCCCGACAAGATTTATTGCGAAGGGATTACCGGCATAGCATCAGAAGACATTGATTACGCTGCTGAAGAAGGGCTTTCAGTGAAACTTCTGGGCGTGGCGAAAAGACGCGGGAATACGCTTGAATTAAGGGTTCATCCTACATTAATTCCGCAGAATCATCCCCTGGCAGGCGTGAGATATGAATACAATGCCGTGTATTTGGAAGGGGATTTGTGCGGGCCGCAGATGTATTATGGCAGAGGTGCGGGCAGGAAACCAACCACGAGCGCCGTTCTTTCTGACATATTCCGCGCTGCAAGGAATAAGGAAAGGGGCGTTAGTGATAGCCTTCCGGAATTAAGGTCTTCTCTCAGGATAGTAGGGCCTGAAAAGGTGCGGACAAGGGGCTATTTCAGGATGAACCTCAAGCATGTTCCGGGCACATTGTCTGCAGTTACCGGAGTTTTCGGGTCTCATGGAATACAAGTAGAAGATTCGATACAAAGGAGAAAATACAGGCGACGCATAGGACGCGAGGAAGTTTTTCCGAATATAATAACTATAGAAGAAACGCCGGAAGCGGTTATCCAAAAAGCTCTCGAAGAACTTTCAGCTCTTGATAGGGTGGTCGGAACTCCAGTTTATATCAGGATTGAGCAGTGATAATCTGTAATTCTTCCGTAATTTTTCTGCGAAGGTTTCGCTTTTGACCATACAAATTAAAAGACTTATTTCATATAAGAGCAGGGTTTATCATGCTTCAAAAATTCGAAGGCGCGATAAGCGCTCTTCCTGTGCCTTTTCATCCTGACGGCAGAATAAATTGGTATGAACTTGACAGATGGGTTGATTACCAGCTGCAAAATAGAATAAATGGTTTTGTTGTTGGCGGAACCACCGGGGAATCGCCTACGTTGCATCGTGAACAGGGTATGATAAACAAAAGGGTTATAAAGCGCGTCAGGTCTTCCGGCAGGGATGTGCCTGTAATTGTGGGCGCTGGCGATTACGATACCGCAACTGCGGTACAAAGAACATTAGAAGCGTTTGAAGACGGCGCTGATGCAACATTGCACGTTATGGGATATTACAACAAGCCGCCCCAGATTGGAATAAGACGAAGATATTTTGACCCCGTTTCAGAAGCGGCGCATAACCTGCCTATCATAATGTACAACATCCAGCCGCGGGGCGCTGCTGAATACAAGCCAAGTACAATGATAGAATTGGCAAAGGCACACCCAAACATTATCGGCGTGAAAGAGGCAAGCGGCGCCACAGCATTGGATGTCGCGAAAACGACAAGACAACATGCACGTGACGCAGGCTTTGACAGGCATAGTTTCAAAATTCTTTCTGGCGATGATGACAAAACATACGCGCTGATGAGTGACCCTGAAATAGAAGGCGTGGGTGTCATATCTGTCATGAGCAATCTTCTTCCAGGCGAGTACCAAAGATTTGCAGAATTTGTTCATGATGGAAAATATAATAGTCAAGAAACTTTACTCGTTTGTCTTGAACCTTTGAACGGCATGGTAGGTTTAACTGCTTTCGACGACAGAATTGGAGAAGAAGATACTTTCAGAAATCCTATACCTGTAAAGGCAGCTGCTTATCTTCTAGGAATGATTTCGTCGCCAGCTGTTAGACCACCTCTTGATGAACTTCCAGAAGATGGATATCAAGAAGTAGGCAGGAGGCTTGCGTCGGCGTACTTACGAACTCCCGATTCTTTCGATACATTGGGCAGATTCTTTCGCGTCGATGTTGGCCAGAGATTAAAGCCGTACGTAGAAGCCATTGGCAGATAAATTCAGCATCCCGCTTTCTTCGCCCACTCCGTGCCGCCGAACTCGCTCTCGTCGCAGAATATCTTGTACAGGACGGCGTGTCTGCTTTCCAGCAAAGCTTTGTTGACGTTGGTGCCGTTGCAATGGACCACAGCCAGCAGGCGCCCGTAGTCGTCATAATATTGCAGGTCGTCCTGGTCTATGACCGCCTGCCTGCCCAGGCACAGCGATTTCGTGAAATCCGTGG
>JACQIH010000039.1 GCA_016198625.1 Candidatus Aenigmatarchaeota archaeon | reverse complement strand
TTGGCAATCGATCCTATGATCCCTGAGATGATCCCCGCAACTACGAGGTGCCACAATGCCTCGGTCATGTTCGTGGTCTTTGCCTCTTTTTTGAGGGTCGGCTTTGGCTTCGTGTAAACGTCAAGCCACTTTCTGAAGATGTTCTTGAGGCGCTTCATTATTATTCCTTTCTATAATCCTTGAGGAACTTTGCTTATAAAGTTAATCAAACATCCAGGATAACCCTCGCGACCCAGCGGTTCTTCTCCTTCTTCAGCTCGAAATTGTGGTAAGTCACGGCCTTCACATCAACGGTCAATTCATGCTTCTCCATGTCGAGCTTCTCGCCGCTGGCCTTTCCAGCAAGCAACAGTTTCTTCTCGTCTATCTTGACAGAGAACTTGCTCAGCAGCAGCTGCTTCGCGTCCTTGAGGAAAATTATCTCCTGCAGGAAGTTGAACAGCAGCGATTCCAAAGAATCGCTCCTCAGCTTTATCGTCTTGGTGACTTTGGGCCTTACCTTCTTCAGGTCCCTGACCATCGTGTTCGTCACGGCGAGCCCCGCTGACTCGAACAATTCCTTCAGCGTTCTTCCAGAAGCTTCGAAAGCTACGTCTGCTATCGCAACGTCTTTCAGGAATTTATAGGGCATATTACCGAATTAGCCCAGAAAGCTTTTAGAAGCAGGGCTCTGCAGGAATTTCTTCATCGCGAGATGGAACCACTTGGTGTATTTTTTGCAGTCTTTGTCCTTCTCCATGTCAGCGGCGAGTTCGGCGAGCGGCACGAACTTCGCTTCTGTGATCTCTTCCGGGTTGGCTATGAACGTCCCGTTCCATTCGCCGACTAAAATCCTGCAAAACTCGTTCTCGGAATGGATGCTGTAGTTTTCAGTGTAAACGAAGGCGCCGCAATCTGCGAGAGGCTTGCTGTAATTTATGCACAGCTCGTGCTTTATGGAACGCCTTGCAGCGCTTTCGTAGTTTTCGCCTGCAAGGACGTGGCTTGTGGCAGAAACGTCCCATCTCTTGCCGCCCAGTTTCGCCCCGACGCGGTGCTGCAGCAGCATCTCGCCGTCGCTGTTTATCAGGAAAACGACGAACGCGCGGTGCCGCTTGCCCGTCCCGGCGTGGCACACGCTGCGCGGCGCGGTGCCGAGCTCGTTGTCGTTATCATCAACAAGGATAAGCATTTGCTCTTTCATTTTCGCCCACATCAGGTTCCATTTATTTTTGAAAAGTTCATTCCTCACAAGCCTTTAATGCCTTCGCTATTTCTTCCTCGCTGGCCTTGGCGTTCGTGCCGATGAAGACCAGGCTTGTCTTTTCGTCGCCGCTGAACTTCTCCAGCGACCAGCGGCCCGCGACGAAATTGAACAGGTACGCGCCGTCGCTGAACCTGACAAAGCCTTTCGCGCGGTATATGTTGCCCGGGATTTTCTCCGCGAGATGCTCGAATTTCTCGCGGCTGAAGGCTGACTCGGTCTGGTACCCGAAATGCTCGACTTCTTCCAGATGCTCTTTATGATCCTTCCTTTTCAGCGCGCGCTCGAAGCTCGTCCCGAAAAGCAGGCGCGTATTGACATTGCCCTTCACCGCGCGGAATATCATGGCCTTCGGGTTGTGGTTCCTGCATATCTCCTGGACAACCTCGTACTGCTCGTCCGTGACGAGGTCGCGCTTGTTCAGTATCAGTATGTCGGCCATCTCTATCTGCGCGACGCCCGTGTGGCCGATGTTGGGATAGCGTATTATCGAGTCGCAATCGACGACGGTGATTATAGAATCAAGCCTCACGACAGGTATGTTGTCTTCGATGTCGAAAGCCAGCGCGTCCGGTTCCGCGACCCCCGTCGTTTCCACGACAATCAGTTCAGGATTTGCCTTCTCGATGATTTCCTTGACGGCGGCTTCGAACTCGCCGACCAGGGAGCAGCAGACGCAGCCGCCCGCAAGCTCGACCATGTTGATGTTCTCGCCCTGAATCACTTTGCTGTCTATTGCTATTTCGCCGAATTCGTTCATCAGTATCGCTATGCGCTCCTCGGCCTCGTCTATTATCCTCTGCAGCAAGGTCGTCTTGCCCGCGCCGAGGTAGCCCGTGATGATTGAGATGGGCGTTTTCATGGTAAATCATACCACAAAGAGAATTCTTAAATAACAAAAATTAGAAAGAGCTATACGCTTTCAAATTTCCCGTATATTTCTTCCGTCGTTGCGGCCATTATGAAGTCGTTCTGGCTAAGTCCTGCAATTGAATGCGTTGCCCATGCGACCGTGACACGGCCGTAGCTGAGCATAATGTCCGGATGATGCCCCTGCTTCTCCGCGGCTTCCCAGAGCGCATGGACAAAGTCCGCGCCTTTCTGCGATTCCTTGAACCGGAAAGATTTCTCGAGCGTGAGAACCGTCTTGCCTTTCATTGTGGCGTGCGATATTTTCCATCCTTGCAGTTGCTGCGCATGCTCGCGCAGCATTTTCTCGGCTTCCATGAGCTGCATCGGCGGCATCCCGCCCTCGCACGGGACGCATTCCTGCGAAGATAGTTTTTCCAGTTTCATTTTTTACCAGTTCTCCCTTTTCTTTTGCCTTTTCCGGTCCCTGCCTCGGATTTCTGAATCACGTATTCAGCAGCCTTTTTCTGGGCCGCATCATCAATCCTGAGGGCAGTTTCGAGCCCCCACAGGCCCTTGATGTCGTCAGGGAAGTTGTCCCTTATGTCCTCTATCTCCCCGGCATCCATCTTTCTCGAGAGCAGCGAGAAGACCGCTTTGGCGTACCTTTCAGGATTCACCGGGCTCGTGCCGCGCTGGAAATGGAAATATTCCCTTATCCTCGCGAAGAACTCTTCCCCGGAGCGGATTTCGGCGGGGTCCTTGAACGGGTCCCAGCCCTCGTAGTAAAACCCGCGCACCAGCATCGGCAGCTGCGCCCCGAACTGCACCGCCTCGTCGCGCGGCAGCCTGTCGCGCAGCGCCTGGAGGACGCTTCGCAGTACGTGGTACGCCTCGTTCCTGTTCTCCATGTGCAGGTCGTCCATGAGCTCCCTCAGCCATTCGTTCGTCTTCTGCAGTGTTCTATCAAAGGATTCCAGACCTGTCATAGCCATATAATCACCTCGTCAAGCAAAATTGCTGTAAAGAGTAAGGAAGAATCAATTATAAGAATTAATCATGGTCCGAATCGGCGGTCTTCATGGAATAAAAATCCATGTTGAGAAATCAGAAATGCCTTTCCTTCTCGATGACGCCGTCTTTCAGAAATATCCCTCGGTCGGCCATCCTGCCTAGTTCCTGCTCGTGTGTTATCAGCACGACTGTCTGCTTGGTTTCTTCGTTGAGCTTCCTGAAAACATCGATGACGTTCAGGGCGGTCTTGCTGTCCAGGGCTGCGGTGGGCTCGTCGGCCAGGAGCAGCTTCGGCTCGTTTATTAGCGCGCGGGCGATGCCGACGCGCTGCTGCTCGCCGCCCGAAAGCTGGTGCGGATAGTTGTTCAGGCGCTCGCCAAGGCCGAGCTTCTCCAGGGCTTCTCTGGCGCTGTTCCTTGATTCCTCGCGGCTTTTCCCGGAAAGCATCCTGGGCAGCATCACGTTCTCCAGCGCGGTCAGCTCAGGCAGCAATGAATAGAACTGGAAGATAAATCCTATCTGCTCCAGCCTGAACAGGGTCCGCTGCTCTTCCGAGAGTTTCACGACATCGGCCTGGTTTAATTTCACGTCGCCCTTCGTCTGCCTGTCGAGAACGCCTATGATGTGCAGGAGGGTGCTCTTTCCCGAGCCCGAGGGCCCCATTATAGAAACGAATTCGCCTTTCTTTATGTGCAAATCGATGCCATTAAGCGCGTGTATCCTTATGCTGTCCATTGCATAAATCTTATGGACATTTTTGAGCGTTATCATATTTTCACCATAAATCTCCTTTGATGATCATATTATTTTTGATGAAACTTTTTTCTAAAAAGTTTCTTGGAGCAGCAAAGTTTCTATTCCACGACCCTTATCGTCTCAAGGATATCCTGCCTTGACGCCATCCTCGCCGGAACGTAGCCGGCTGCCATTGATGACATGAACAGGATTATCACGGAATTCACGGCGGTCTCGACAGGCAGCGCGGGCCTCAGGGTGCCTATGGGCAGCGGTATCGGATTCGAGCTGAAGTAAAGCAGCGAGGAATATACTATTATATTGCCGAGGATTATGCCCGCTATCCCGAAGATAAGCGACTCGAGCAGGAAGACGTACATTATGTCGTTGTTCTTCATGCCTATCGCTTTCAGCACGCCGATTATCCTGCGCTTGCGCGACGTGTTTATGAAAACCACGATCCCTATCGTCGATATGACTATGATGATGCCGACCAGCGTCGTCACGAGTATTACAACGTTGAAGGTCTGGTTTATGCCCTCGACGAACGACGACGCCTCTTGCCACGTCATTATTTCGACGCTGGGAACGCCGAGTTCGAGTATCAGGTTCTTGTAGCGGGCGGCGTCGTTCTTGTTGTTCAGCCTGACGCGTATCTGCGAAGCCTGGTCGTTCAGGCCGAGCACGCGGTTGGCTTCCTTCTTGCTCATGTAGATTGTCTGCGAGACGAAGCCGAATCCCTGGCTGCTCACTATGCCTTTGACCCTGTATTCTTTCTTGGCGCCGTTCGGGAACGATAATGTTATCCTGTCGCCGGGCTCGATGCCGCCCAGGCCTTCTACGGACAAGCCGAACGACGTTTCCCTCCCTATCAGCTCCTCTATTTTCCTGCCCGCGATTATTTCGCCGACCAGCACTTCGTTCGTGTCGCCGTCGCTGAGGTACTCGCCTTTTACCACCTTTTCCCTTATTGTCGTCACTTCATCGTCTTCAGAAGGCGTTATGGCTTCGACCCTCGCGCTCGCCTGCTTGCCCCTGGCCGAGGCCGTGCCCGCGAAATTTATCGTGCCGGAAGAGCCCACCACGCCCGGTATGAGGTCTATCTTTTTCCGTATGCTCGATTCGGAATTGATGTAGGTCTGGCCCGAATCGATTCCGGGCTGGATTATTATGTGCGAGGTTCCTGTGTTGATGACCTCGTCCTGGAACGTGTTGCTGAGGCCGTTCAGGAAAGCCGGGAAGAACGTCAGGTTTATGTAAGAAAACGCGAGCAGCGATATGACGAGCAGGACTATCTTCCTGTCCCTGACCATGTCCTTGTAGGCGAGGAAAAGAGTTGTTCTCACAAGGAACACCCCGCCGGGAAGATGGAAGAAAGGCCGTGGCTTTCGCTAAAGGCTGAATCTGGAACGCTGAAACAAAGCATGGTTATCGCCTTAACGCACTCCCTTAGGCGAATGAAAGCCGTGCTATCCCCTTTCCTTTTTCGCGAAAGGCGCGAGAAGCCTTTTCCTGAAAAAGAAAAGCCCTGCGATGATTGCTATCGCCATCAGCACGGCGACGGCCGATATGCCCGCGGGATTCACGAGAACGTCGAAGCTGTCCCTGA
>JACQIH010000001.1 GCA_016198625.1 Candidatus Aenigmatarchaeota archaeon | reverse complement strand
CTTTCACTTCTTTCGGTAAAAATTGATAACTCACTTTGCCGATAAAGCGGTGGCCAGGCGAGCGGTATCGCGGCGTTCCCTTGCCGCGCCTCTGCTGGATCAGGTTTTTGCCCATGTTATTTCACCTATTCTCTGAAAGCTCTTCTTATTGCACCCTCTATTCTTCTCATTCTTTTGCTTTTCAAACCTGAAATGTCAAATTCAATTCCTCTAAATTCTTCATATTTCACCCATTGCAAAGATTCGTCTTCGTATTCCTCCCTTCTTTCTATTATTGGCCTTGCCGAAACTTCCATAGGATCGTCTGCTATAATTACAGAATATTCGCGTTTCAAATCTTCCGTTATTTCAGCATCTAAAGCTAATCTTGCTCCTCTATACTTGCATCCAACTTGGTCCAAATATTGTAATAAAAGTTGTAATTTCTGTTCCAAATTTTCCAAGCTAACAGGGTACGTTCCTACCGAAACTGACTCCATGTCCAGAGTAGTACCTGGTCTCGCATTCTGCATTGCTTTCTGCCATGCGTTCATTTCATTCACCGTCATATTATTCCTAATCTTATCGCGATTTCCCCTGCCTCGCCTTCCTTCGCGAATTTAACGAAGGCTTTCTTGCGGCCTTCCTGGTCTATGGACGTGGTCAGGCTGCTTACCTTGCTGTTGAACACGTCTTCGACCGCTGATTTTATTTCCGGTTTCCTGGCGCTCCTCGCGACGACGAAGACCAGCTTGTTCTGCGTCTCGATCAGCTGCACAGCCTTTTCCGTCATCAGCACGAATCTCAGCGTGTCGAGGGAATTTTTTCCCGAGGCAGGCAGGGCTGCAACGGTTCTCTCCGGAGCCGGCGCAGCCTTTTCATTTTTATTTTCTACAGTGGCCTTCGCTGTCTTCATTTTCTTCACAAGTTTCCCTTCAGGTTTTTTCTTTTCCGCCATTTGATTCACCTGCCCAGAATTACTTCGTAATTCTGTCCAGACCATATTACAAAAATTTCTCAAGCGCCGCTTTCGTGATTATGAGCAGCCGCCCCGCGTGCGCGCCCGGAGCAAGCTGCTCCGCGCTAAGCTTATTGACGCTGACGGCGTCGACGCCCGGTATGTTCGCCGCGGCCTTGAGCATCGCGCAGTCCTTCGATGCCACAAGCAGGGGCCCTTTCTTCTTCTTGTATCTCCGGCCCCTCATCTTTCCGCGGCCCGCCCTTTCCTTTTTCCGCGCGCAGCGCTCGAGCTCTTTCCCGAGACCTATGCTCTTCAGCGTTTTCATAATGTCCTTTGTCTTCCCTACGCTCTCGAAATCATCCACAACGATGAACGGGACTTCGCCCTCGAACATATGGCCCCGCGCCGTGACCAGATTGTTCATGGCCGAAGCCGCGAGTGCCGAGTACAGGGCAAGAGCCCTTTCCTTTTTATTGACAAACTGCTCCCATTTCTTTTCCGCTTTCGGCGGGTGCGCGCGCCTTCCCTTCACCGCGTGCGGAGCGAACCTTGCGCGGAATGCGTAGACCCCCGCGCCCTTGCCGTGTATGCGCGGTATCCTCGACATCTCCTTGTTCATCATCGCGAACCTGTATTTCCTGCGTCCGTGGTAGTGCGCGCTCGTCCTTTTTCCCGCAAGGACATCCGAGCCGTAAGGCTGCCTCTGCCGCGACTGCGCGGCGAGCACCGCGCGCTTTATGACGTCGGGCCTGTACGGCGTCCTGAATATTGCAGGCAATTCCACATCGCCCACGGCTTTCCCTGAAAGGTCGTATAGCTTAGGCATATGTAACACCTTGAGGGTAATCTTCGAACATTCTTTTAACTTCCAGAGCTTGCGGCAATGAACCGCACCTAACGACCACTTTTACATTCGTTCCAATATCGCACCATCCTATAATGTGAACTGGCGCTCCAGTTCCTTGATATCTTTCTGCAACTGCTTTACTGGCCCGTCTCGCTCTTTCTGTGTCCCTGAATAACTGACCCACTCCGAAAAAACTACCGCTGTAGCCAATTTGCGCCATACTATTTCCCCTGCTTGCTGTCCGTTGATATGTACTTGAGTTCGGCGGGCGCGAAGCGCTGCTCGCGTACGGCCCTGCGCAACCTTACCAATCTTTTGCGCGGTCCCGGCACCGAGCCCTCTATTAATATAAACGTCCCGGGAACGAGGCCGTAGCCGAGGAGCCCGCCTTTCGCATTCACTTTCCTGCCGTCGCTGTCTATGAGCAGGACCTTTTTGTTCAGTTCAGTCCTGTGGAAAAACCCGTACTGGCCCGCCGCCGGCACGCGCCAGTCCACATGCCTCGGCACGGTGCTGCCTATCGAGCCGACGTGCCTGTGCATCTGCTTGTCCTTTCGAGTCTGTATCCTTATGCCGTAGCGCTTCACGGGCCCCATGAAGCCGTGGCCTTTCGTCACGGCGGAAGCGTCGACGAACTCGCCCGGCTTCAGGACGTCGCCTGCGGCAACTTCCTTGCTGACGAGCGAGTCGCAGTATTCTTTCTTCTTAGAAAAATCCTCGCCGCCTACGGCAATCTCAAATATCTCCGGCTTCTGCTTGCGCATGCCGCTCTTTTGCGGCTGCGTGGCTACGATCAGTCTTACATCGTCGGCTTCTTTCATTTCCGCAGAAGATGCGAGCTTTGATTTTCTTTCAATATTAAGTTCCTTGGGTATCTTGTCAGAAATTTTCTGCGAAACAGAAACGAGGCCGGAAGGGGATTTTTTGTAAAGGCGGTATCCGAGAACGAATAGAGAAGGAGCGTCGATGATCGTCGCGGGCTTCATGACGGTCTTGCCGTACGTCGGGGACTTGGGGGTCGCATCGACGAGCTGGACGTGCGTCATGCCCGCCTTGTATCCGGCGAACCCGAGCAGCTTGACATCCTTGACATGCGGCCAGTGCGATAGCCTTGTGTAGATGCGCCTGCTCCTTTTTCTCGGCCAGTATTGCAACGAGCCTCTCCTTGGTCTTCCGCGTTTTGCCATGATTCCGCCTTGATAGTCTTACGTCTAATTCCCGAATCCGAAGCTAACCCGCAAGGATTCCTGACCCTTGCAAGAACTGCATCGAAAGCGTCTGGCGCACTTCGCGCGCCGTCCGGCTTTTCTAAGTCGTGAGAGCAAGCAATAGTTTGAAGAAAAAGTATTTAAAGAACGGGAAAATGCGCAGCCCTCATGGGGCATATACAGCGTATTTGTAAAAATGCAGAATGGGAATCCGTCTATCGAGCTCAGGAGGTAGATCTCGCCAGAAAGCAGCGGCGTCTTTGCATCTTCCGAAATGGGAAATTTCCGCTCGAACTATACCCGCTTCAACCGATCCTTTCCGCGGTTTCTTGCCGGGGCATGCGTATATATCAAGCCCGCCATTTCTCGCGCTGTTCGAAAATGCAACAACAAGTGCCGGATCTTTCGAGGGGGTATGGGACAGCGCAGCATAGAGATTCCATACCAATCCCATCGCTGCTTTTTCTGCTGCCCGATGGCCGATAAGAAAATCCGTCTCGGAATAAACCCTTCCCAAGACTGGTGAGCTTCTTCCTGGCACAGGCATCGAAAACGATACTGCGGCAATATAGGACAT
>JACQIH010000040.1 GCA_016198625.1 Candidatus Aenigmatarchaeota archaeon | reverse complement strand
GCCGGACACCGTTTCGAAGCCTGCATTCCTCGTGCCGCTCCTTTCAGGGACGAACATTATCTTGATTGGCTCCGAAATAACGCCTCCCACTGAAATGACAGCCGCCTCCGGGAACTTGTTGCTGTAGCCGAGGAACAGCTGGTTGAACCAGTCCCCGCGCATCCTGTTCGTGGCGTTGTTGTAGAACCATTCCCCCTGCAGCGTTCCCAGGACGTCGTATTCCACGGTTCCGCAATCCCTGTCTTCCCTGTCCAGCAGGCTTGTAAGCTGCTCCCTAAGCGGGCTCGAGTAATAGTCGAAAGGGCACGTCGAATGAAGCGATCTCACCCCGTACCTGGCCGGATTCACGAAATTATTTGTGTGCCTGAGATCCCATGTCCCGAAATTGAAGTTGCCCTGCTTCCTTCCGACCTCTCCCAGCTTGGTTCCCGCTTCCACCGGCTCAAGCAGAAGGATGGGGCATCTGCCGTCGCCCGGCGTTCCCCCGTACGGGCACTTGTAGTTTTCCACAATTTTCATCATTTCAGGCGAGAACGACTTGACATGGTCCACTATGCCGAACACGTCCCTGCATAGCGCGTAATGTATCACGTGATCTTCCGGGTCCTGAGTCACGCCGTACCTCGGCTGAATAACCGTGATCCATATCTTTCCCGGGGCGTACAGCGGGACCGTGTTCTCGGTGTTCTGGGTGTCGACAGCTATGTACGTGTCGGTGCTGCTGCTCGCCAGGGTATGCTCCGGCGGGTTGCTCGATCCTATCGGCTCTATGGCGGTTATCCTTCCGAGATCGACCGGCGGCAACGTAAGCATCCCGTCCGAGCATTCAGGGAGAAGCGCGCGCTCCTTCTCGGTTAGCATCTCATAAGTGCTTCTTTCCTCCCTTGCCGGACCAAACGGCCACGGGCTGGGCTGATTCTGGATGGAATCGCCAGGTTCTTCAACGAGCGGTCTCACGGCCGGCTCGTCCGATACTCCTGATATGCAGCCGGAAACAATGAGCGCCGCGGAGAGCGCAATCAGAATCAGCGTCCTTCCCATGAATCCATTTTCTTCGGCGCGCTATATATAATTTATCGGAATTATCCGCTTCTCCTGAACGCCTCGGCGTTGTCGCGCAACCTGAAAAAGCCCTCACGGCATGCTCCTGCCTAACGCCCATGAGAGCACAAAGAGAACAAGGAACACGAAGAACAGGATCTTGGCTATGTCTATGGCAACGCCCGCCACGGCTGTGAATCCGAGGAACGCTGCGATAATTGCCAGCAGTAGGAACGCCAGCGTCCACGATATGAGGCCTTTTCGCGACATGCTTAATCATAATAGAATAAAATTGCAATAGAAATAAGAACCCGTTTTTGGAAATCGGAAAAAATTCCATGACAGGAGGGCTTAAGAACCTATTGCCTACGGAATCTTATCTGATACATATGATAAAAATTTCCAGCGTTGCGGTTGTCCTTGTGTTGATGGTTGCTGCAGTCGCCGCAGGATGCGTTCAGCAGGCAGGCGCGGCGAAAGGCTCTGTATTCTTTACGATGGCCGACGCGGCGGCGGACATGGGCGCTGTGAGCAGCGTCGTGGTTACCGTCGACAGCGTAAGGGCGCACAGCAACACACAGGGATGGATTACCGTTTCTTCGGAAACGCGCACGTATGACCTGATGCAGCTGAAGGCGCAGGGCAACCAGGTTTTGCTTGCGCAAGCGCAGCTCGACCCGGGAACCTACCAGCAGGTGCGCCTGGACATCTCAAAAGTCGTGGTTACAGACGCCGGCGGCGAGCACGAAGCTAAATTGCCCTCGGGCGAGTTGAAGATTGTGGGACAGCTTATCGTGGAAGCCAACAAGACGTCCTCGGTCACCTTCGACTTCATAGCCGACGAGTCGCTGCACGTCACGGGAAACGGCCAGTATGTTTTCGCCCCTACGGTGCAGCTGACCACAAGGCACAATGCCGACATTGATGTAAGGAACACGAACAACGTGCAGATTCGCAGCGGCACTGTCGCTACTGATACCAAGGTGGGAATGGACATCAACGGAAACGTCGGCGTGGGCGTGAAAATCGACTCCGGCGCCACCATCAATATCGGCTCGGACGGGAAAATTATCATCGGCGTCGGCCCGGCTCCGCCGCCTGCTCCGAAGCCAAAGCCGGTCATTAACATAACCGTCGAAGCGGACAACAACACGCTTTACCCTGTCAGCGTTGAAGTGCAAAAAGACGCGACAGTGCGCCTCACGTTCAGGGTGCGCGAGGGCACAAACTCGACGGGGCTTGAATTCAGGAGCGAGAAATTCACGACAGGTCCTCTGCTGCCGGGCGCTTCAGCTACTGTCGAATTCACCGCGGACAAATCGTTCAGTTATTCAACCTACTTCGGCGGCGGCAGCGTGAAGAGAGCCGAAGGCTGGATTATTGCTTCGTAATCAGGCTTCCTGGGCGCTTCCATTTTAGAAAACATACCAGAGAGATTGCCTATGCTCCGACAAATTGCAGTTATATCTCTTCTTATTGTTCCGGCGGTCCTTGTTTCGGGATGCACTTCTACGGGGCTTTCCATATCGCTCTTCTGCAAGCCCGACTGGCAGAAGCAGGGCGTTTTCGTTCTTGATGATGCGCAGGGATGGCAGAACTGCAAGAACTATTGCGCCGAGAAATACCAGACCGGCGGCCACAAGATAGAAAGGGAAGGCGTCAGTTACAGTTGCTACTGCGATATTAACAAATGCTCATAGCTATACCGTGGGTCGTATTTCCCACAAGGTTAAAAGGATTTATGCTGCGATAACCAATACATAGGCAGGAACATGAAGGGAAAAACGCACATTCGATCTCTACCCACCGCTTGGAAAATACCAGACAAACCTAGCGAGGCTGCTAATACCAGACCAGAAAGAATGCCTGTTGATACGCGCGCAATTATCTCCGGTCTTCGGGGAATTGCTGCGATATACGAAGGGGGAGAAACGCCTGCTGATTTCTTGGAATACTGGAGCCAACCAGTGAGATCCGGTGACCGCGAGCAAGCAGAAAGAATCTATGGCGAAATTGCCAGAATGGTAGATTCTCATGTATACGACAGACTAAAGGAAATTCCATCTTATCGTGGAGATATTGCTTCCATTTCAAAGGAGCTAGATAAAATCAAAGAATTAATGGGCAAGACTGCGATTGCCGGCGCGCGATAACCTATTTTAACCGCGTTTTTCATTACTTCTCATGCACGTCAAGAAATTCGTATGCGGCCCGCTCAAGACAAACTGCTACCTTGTCTGGGACGAGGGCAAAGCCGTTCTTATAGACGCGCCGCAGAGATGCAGCCAGCCCGTTCTGGACGAGCTGGCAAAGCGCAACCTCGAACTTGTTCTCGTCGTGAATACGCATGGCCACTGGGATCATATAGCCGACAACGCAGAACTGAAAGAAAAGACGGGCGCGAAAATTGCCGTGCATAAGGGCGACGAGAAGATGCTGTGGAGCCCGCCTGACGGCGTCGCGTCATCGCGCGCCGACACGCACCTGGACGAGAGCGACCTGATAAGGATAGGGTCAGCAGCTTTGGAAGTCATAGAAACTCCGGGGCACTCGCCGGGCTCGGTGTGCCTTTACGGCGCGGGCATGCTGTTTTCAGGCGACACGCTTTTCGCAGGCAGCCACGGCAGGACCGACTTCCCAGGCGGAGACCATTCCAAAATGCTGGCGTCGCTGAAAAAGCTGTTGAAGCTGCCGCCGGAAACAAAGGTCCATCCCGGCCACGGCCCTGAAACTGCCCTCGGCAAGGAAAGATGGATCGGACACATGTGACCTTCATCGATGTCTTGACTCCAGAGTAACAAAAATTCATCGTTTTAAATATTCTGCTGCCTTGCTCTTTTTATGGAAAAAAGCGCGCAGGAGTATCTCAATGAAAACTATCCTCTTGGCTTTGTTACACAGCTCCGCGAAGCCCTGAACAAGAGGGTGAGGTTGAGAGAAGAGAACTACAGGGTTCAGGCATCACTAGGGATGAGAATAATAAAGTACTCAGTAGTAATCGGCGATGATGAAGCAATCGGCACTTATTCGATAATTGCAAGCCGTCTAATGGACTTTATTTCCCTAGAATACAGTGGCAGGCATCCTATGGCCGAGGGAGACATACTTCTTGCTTACCAGAAAACCGGCAAAGAAGGCTCCCGGTTCGACAAATGGGGAGACGCAGGTATCGTCTTCCCGTGATGGTTCTATACATCAGGATGCACAAACGAAACATTTTCTTCGGTGAAAAATTTCATCGAAAACTTAATTAACCGGCTCCGACAATATTTAATTACGAATATCGTGGGGTGAAAACGAATGGCGAAGAAAAGAAAAAGGAAATAATCGGCTTCTGAGCTTTGATTTTTTTTCTTTATAGTTTACATTCATCGACAAGCAAGCACGACTCAACAAAAAAATGGGGTGAGAAAAATGGCAAGAAGAAGAAAGAAAGCAGCGAGGATGTAAGTAAGTACGGAATACTGTCAATCAGACAGCCGCTACCTTATCAGAAGAGCAGGTAGGGCATTTCATCGACTTGTAGAACCATGCGTAGCTGCAGTCGGAGCAGGAATACTTCTGCGCGGGCTTCTTGACCTTGAACGGGCGCTGGCTGGCCTCCTCGAGCAGGACGAGCTGCTTGCGAGTGAGGAAGCCGCGCTTTCTCAGCGTCTTCATCTTTCTCACGAGCCTTATCTTTATGCCCATTAAAATCCCACCCAACGATGCCACTATACGGTAATTAATGTGGCGAAAAGTATAAAAACCTTCTTATACTACTGCCGAGAATGGGACTGAAATACTCGCTGCCTTTCCCGAAAGGCGTAAAGCCAGTAACAGGGGCCCCTCACGGCAGATACGCCCACAATGGGCCGAAGTTCAGGCATGCCACAGACTTCGTAGTGCCGCCCGGGACGCCGGTGCTGGCTGCAAGAGGCGGTACTATTTACTTCGTAAAACACGACTCAACGACCTACATAAGCGATATGGCGTTAATGGACAGGATGACTGAGAAAGAACTCAGGAGATTCGCAGAAAAACACACGAACTGGGTGACAATAGATAATGGCGACGGGACTTTCGCAGAGTACGTTCATCTGGACACCCGGCAGATTGTCCGACCGGGACAGAAAATAAGAAGAAGGCAGAGAATCGGCTACATAGGCATGTCGGGATTAACGACAGAGCCTCACCTGCATTTCAACGCGGTGAGGGAAAAGAGAAAGAGAAAAGGGAGAAAAAGCTTTGAGAGTTTCCCGGTCGAATTCTCCGCGTAACATTTATATCCCGCGTCCTCCAAAGAAGTTAGCATGGAGATAAAATTCCTTCTCATACTCCTCGGCATGGTTTTCGCTATCCTTTACATCGGCGGCGCTGTTCTGGGCGAGCAGTGCGTCGAGATCGACGAGTACCGCGGCTGCTGGAAAACCGTCGACACGACGGTGACGTCAGACTTGTGCCCTACTGCGCAGCCGTGCCTGGCAACGGCGCAGGCGCAGCAGCACAACGCAATCAGCGACGTGCTGCTGAAGGCGTGCGTCAAGGCGAGCACGAACGGCTACAAGGACGCGGCCCTCAACAAGCGCATCGAGGAAGTCGCGAAGAGCTTCACGGGGTACGACATAACCGCTCAGCAGCTTTGCGGCAATCCGGGGTCGGTCCTGACAAGGCAGCAGTACGGCTGATTTTTCCATTTTTCAGCCCTTTGGGCTTACCTGTTTAACCACTAACAAGTACTTGTATTGCCTGCGAAACATAGGTTCCGTTGCGTTTTTTGCGAAATTCTATTCGATTTTTGCAAAAAGTATTTAAGGCAGAATTTAGAGGAATAATCACCGCGTTTCCTACGCCGCGGTGATTATTGCCGTCATGATTTGTTTCTTCTAAGTGCGAACTATATCGGAGCGCTATAAAAAGCATTTTGTCGCGGCATCGTATAGTTTGGAAGCATCAGATGAAAAATATCATGCTCAAGGGTCTCGGAACCCGAGAAAAAAACTAGCTAGCTGGGAGGTAATAGAAATGATGAGCAACGAAGAAGTAGATAATTTCCATGTTGAACAGGCTCACATCGTAGTCATGGGATGCGGTGGGGGCGGGTCCAACACGGCAAACAGGCTTATGGACGTGGGCGTACAGGGCGCTTCGGTGGTCGCGGCCAACACGGACGCGAGGCACCTTTCTGTAACGAAGGCGCACAAGAAAATCCTGCTGGGCCGCGAACTGACGCGCGGCCTCGGCGCGGGCGGCAACCCGCAGGTCGGGGAGAAGGCGGCGCAGGAAAGCAAGAACGACATCCGCGCGGCATTGCAGGGATGCGACCTATTATTTCTTACATGCGGTCTTGGAGGCGGCACGGGAACAGGCGCGGCGCCTGTAGTGGCTTATCTCGCGAAGGAGATGGGAGCCATAGTAATAGCCGCAGTGACCTTGCCGTTCAAAATCGAGGGCGCAAGGCTGGGCAAGGCAGAGGAAGGGCTTGCCAAGATGCGCGAGGTCTGCGACACGGTAATCGTCGTCGAGAACCAGAAACTGGTGGAACTGGCCGGCAACAGGCCGCTGAAGGAAGCTTTCGGCGTTGCCGACGGGCTGATAGCCACCATGATAAAGGGCATTACCGAGATGATATCGCAGCCGTCCCTGGTCAATCTCGACTACGCTGACGTGAGAACAATCATGCGAAGCGGCGGCGTGGCGACGATAGGCGTGGGAGAAAGCGACGCGCAAAACCGCTCGAAGGATGCCGTGATGAAGGCGCTGAACCATCCGCTTCTTGACGTTGATTACAGCGGAGCGACAGGCGCCCTTATCCAGATAATCGGCGGCGACGACATGAAGCTCGAGGAGATAAACGAAATCGGAGAGGCAGTCTCGCAGCACATGGACCCCAACGCGCTGGTCATGTGGGGCGCAAGGATACTGCCCGAATTCCAGGGCAAGGTCCAGGTGATAACCATTGTCACCGGAGTGAAGTCCCCGTACATCCTCGGGAAAACATCGCAGCCGTTCGCGCAGCCATCGAGGGCAAGTGGCAAAGCCGCTAAGTTCGGCGACCTCGGAATCGAGGTAATTGTGTAAACGTTTCGTTTCGGGCCCTTTTTTCGGGCCTTCCTTCATTTTTCCTTCGCCGGAAAATGAAGTCTCGGTTCGTCCAGCGAATTCGGGGCGGGCCATGGAAACCATAAACAAAAATGGTTTCCGAATGGATTGGCGGATGAAAGGAGGAGAATAATAATTAGCGCAAACCTGCACTGGAAGCACAGTGCTCCGCGCTAATAATTAATTTAGCGAATTTCATCCGCCGATTTCCTTTCAATGAAACTTTTCCGAACGAAGTTTCATCAAAATGGAAGTTGCATCAAAAAGGTTCCTCAAAACTGTAAAGGGTGATTGAAAATGGCAAGCAGACGAAGAAAGTAAATTCATTCCAACATATTTTATTTTTATTTTTTTCCAAAATTCCGGCTAAAAAATCAAAGGTTCAAACATGAAAATCGTGAAGGCGCAGAAAAAAGTACTTGAGCGGGAAATTTTAGACATAAAGTTCAAGATAATAATC
>JACQIH010000044.1 GCA_016198625.1 Candidatus Aenigmatarchaeota archaeon | reverse complement strand
TCCTGCTGTGGAATACGTAAAAGCCAAGGTTGATAATGAGACTTGGATTTTAAGCGAAGAAGCTGTCATGAAGCTGAAAGACCAGCTGAAAGCCGTAGAGGTCATTGCAAAAATAAAGGGCGAGGAACTTGTCGGCAAGCGGTGCATGGAACCTCTCGGAAACAGGGAAATACCGATCCTGCCTGCTGACTTCGTCAAAACAGATAACGCGACGGGCATAGTCATGAGCGTTCCCGCGCACGCTCCCTATGACTGGGTCGCGCTGAAAGAGCTTATCGACAGGGACCAGCTTGGCCTTTACGGGGCGACGAAGGACGAAATCGAGCCCGTTACTATCATTGATTCGGAGCTCGCCGAGGCCCCGGCTGTAAAGGTATCGGAACAGCTTGGCATAAAAAGCCTGAAAGACATGGAAAAGCTTGAGCACGCTACGTCTTTGGTTTATAGAAAGGAGTTCCATACGGGAACGCTGAACAGCAAATGCGGCGCCTTCGCGGGCATGAAAGTGAGCGACGTCAAGGAATACCTGATAAAGAACTTCGTCCAGGCGGGCATAGCCGGGGTGATGTGGGAGATAACCGGCAAAGTCGTTTGTAGGTGCACGACGAAAAATCACGTCAAGATCCTGGAAAACCAGTGGTTCCTGAAATTCAGCGACGAGAAATGGAAGAACGCCGTCAGGAAACACCTCAAAAGAATGGTCATATATCCCGAAGAAGCGCGGAACAATTTTGAAAACACCATCGACTGGCTAAGAGACAAGGCTTGCACAAGAAAGACCGGGATGGGCACGCCCCTGCCATGGGACCCTTCCTGGATCGTGGAGACGCTGAGCGACTCGACGATTTACATGGCGTACTACACCATAGCGAAAATAATAAGCAAAAGGAAAATTCCGGCGAGAAAGCTTACAGACGGAGTTTTTGACTATGTATTTCTTGGAAATGGGAATCCAAAGGAAGTTGCGAAGAAATCCAAGATGAACGCGAAGCTGCTCTCTGAAATGAAAAACGAGTTCAATTATTTCTATCCGGTGGATTTCCGCTGCAGCGGCAAGGACCTGATACAGAACCACCTGACATATTTCCTTTTCCACCATGTCGCGATATTTCCCGAGGCGAAATGGCCGCGCGGCATCGCGGTGAACGGCTTCGTGAACGTGGAAGGTGAGAAAATGTCCAAGAGCAAGGGGAACATAATACCGCTCCGCAACCTTCTGGACGAGCACGGAGCGGATCTCGTAAGGATAAACATGGCAGCATCTTCCGAGGGGATAGACGACGCCGACTGGCGTGTCGAGAGCCTGAAAAGCTACAGGTCAAGGCTCGAGATGCTTTACGGCCTGTGCAGGAACATCAAGAAGGCAAGGAGCAGAAACACAAGCAACGCTGATTCGTATCTGAATAGCAGGATGCAGAAAATAATAAGGAATGCCACGGAGAGTTATGAAAAAACCAAGTTCCGTACCGCAATTCATCACGCCCTTTTCGAGTCCACGAACGCGCTCAGATGGTACCTGAAGAGGTCTGGCGGCAACGGAGCGAACCGCAAGGTCCTTCATAGCGTCCTGGAAGCCACGGTTAAGATGCTTTGTCCCGTGACACCGCATCTCTGCGAGGAGATGTGGGCGATGCTCGGAGGCCGCGGCCTGGCAGCCGAGGCGAAATGGCCCGAGCCTGACGAGGGCGCGGAGAGCGCGGAAGCGGAAATTGCGGAAGACATGATCATGACGCTCATGGACGACACCGAGCGTATAATCAAGATAGCGGGCATAAAACCGAAGAAGATAACTGTGTTCGTCGCCGACGATTGGAAATTCCGCGTCTATAAGAAAGTCCTTTCGTCGAAAAACGTCAGCATAAACGAGATAACCAAGGAAATAATGGGCAGCGGCGAATACGGCAAGGCGACCGTGGCGTTCATACAGTCGCTTTACAACAAAATCAACGAGCTCAGGCCGGTCATTCCGAGAACCGGGCAGCTCCGGCTTTTCCAGGAAGCGAGGCAGCTCTTGGAAAAGGAGTTTTCCTGCGCTGTGCAGGTTATAGACGGTTCAGAATCCGACAACCAGAAGGCAAAGCAGGCAACGCCGCAGAAGCCGGGAATATTTGTTGAGTAAGAGGAGAAGAACCTACGGTTCTCTCCTTCTAACCTCATTCCCTCTTTAGAAATTTACTAGAATTTCTCCAAGGTCTTCAGAAGCTCTTCCTTTTCCTCGCGGTTTCTTTTGACCCTGTTATATATCGCTTCGAAAATGCCTTCAATCTCGCCCAGCTTGCTGTTAAGGCGCTCGTTCTCCTTCTTGAGTTCGAGCAGCGCTGACCACAGCTGCGCTACCTTGACGTCGTCGGCGTTCTTGTAAGCCGGCCTGTGCCTCGCAACATCTTTCAGCAGGCGGTTCAGCTTTCCCTCGTCCGCGGCATCAAGAAACTGCTTCCAGTCCTTCGATTCTCTTATGAGCATCTGACCACTGCTATTCTAACAGGTATAATCTATAAAAAATTTCAGCAGCGCCCGAACGTAATTTTGCTGTGATTGATACATGATGCTGCCCAGAATTTCTTGCGAAATTCTGTCCATGCCATATTATTCGCCGCTTTCGTAATTTCAAACATTTAAGCATTTTCGTCAAGTCTAAGGAGTGATTTGATGGAGAAGGGCGATTTCGTAAAAATCAATTATATAGGAAGGCTTGAGACCGGCGAGATATTCGACCTGACTTACGAAGACCTCGCCAGAAAGGAAGGCATCCATAACCCCAAAATGAAATACGGCCCCGTGCTTGCCATACTGGGCGCCGGCTTCGTTATCCGAGGGCTTGAAAAGTCCCTGGAAGAAATGAAGGTTGGCGAAAAAAGGTCCGTAGAAATAAAGCCAGAAGACGGCTTCGGCGAACGGAATCCCAAGCTCGTCAAGGTCGTACCGGAGAAGGTCTTCGAGCAGCAAAAGGTCGAGCCGAAGCAGGGGATGGTAGTGGATTTCGGCAACGGGATGAAAGGAAGGATACAAAGCGCGACAGGCGGCCGCGTCAGGGTCGATTTTAACAACCCGCTTGCAGGCAAGACCCTGAAATACGACGTTGAAATCACGGAGAAGGTAGAGGGAAGGGACGAGAAGATCAAGGCAATTGGAGAGTCCTTCGGCATCGACGACATGAAAGCCGAATTCGGAGAGGCCGTGCATCTGGAAACCAAGCTCAAGCTGCCTCTTGAAATCAAGGAAAGGATTATCTATCTTGTCATGAAGTTCGCGGAACCTCAAGCCAAGTCCGTCAAATTTACAGAAGTCTTCGACAGGCCTGCTTCTTTGTGACGAATCTAAACAAGCTTGTTTGGATAGTCGAATCTCTTCTTGCATCTGGGGCACGAAACGGGCGATTGCTTCCGCGGGGACCAGGTGTAAGCGCAGAACTTGCATTTCATCCTGAACATATTTGTTATTATTAATACTACTATTATTTATTTCTGTTTCTTGGCGTTTTTCCTGATACTATTTTCTTCTATTATTACTATTATTAGTTTGTAGAAACTATATATATGGCTCGGCACATATAAGATACAGTGATGGAATGGGCATATTGACTTCCAGAGATGTGGGGACTGCGCCTATAGATGAGGAACTGAAGAAACTTCTGGAAAGCAAGAAAGCAGAAATCAAAATCATCGGTTGCGGAGGCGCAGGCGGCAATACTATTTCTCGTCTCATGCAGGTTGGCGTTGTCGGCGGAGAAACAATCGCTGTTAATACTGACGCGCAGGATTTGCTTTACACGGACGCCGACGTCAAGATACTTATCGGGAAGGAAATTACCGGCGGGCTCGGTGCTGGTGCCGACCCGCGCATAGGAGAGGAAGCCGCGAAGGAGAGCAAGAACGACATAAAGAAAGTTCTCGAAGGCACGGACCTCGTATTCGTGACGTGCGGGCTCGGTGGCGGCACGGGAACCGGGAGCGCGCCTATAGTTGCCGATATGGCAAAGAAAGCCGGAGCGCTGACCGTCGGCATAGTAACGCTGCCGTTCTCCATGGAAGGCAGGCAGAGAATGACCAATGCGGTCGGCGGCCTGGAGAAACTGGAAAAAATAGTCGATACGCTTATTGTAATCCCGAACGACAAGCTGGTAGAGATCGTTCCCGACGTGTCCCTGACGACCGCGTTCAAGGTTGCCGATGAAATCCTTGTCAATGCTGTGAAGGGCGTTACCGAACTTGTCACAAGGCCGGGTCTTGTCAATCTTGATTTCGCGGACGTCCGTGCTGTCATGAGCGGCGGCGGCCTCGCGATGATAGGCATGGGAGATTCCGAAGCCGAGAACCGCGCCACGGAGGCGATAGAGCGCGCCCTGAACAATCCCCTGCTTGATGTCGATATAGAAGGAGCCAGCGGCGCGCTGATTAACGTCTCGGGCGGCGTTGATATAACAATCCGCGAATGCCAGAAAATCGTCGAAGCCGTGGCGTCAAAGCTCAACCCTGAAGCAAAGATAATCTGGGGGGCGCAGATCGTGAAGGAGCTGGGCGATTCCGTCAGGACCATGGTAATAGTGACCGGCGCGAAATCCCCGAAGGCTTATGCGCAGAAAGTACTCGGCAAGGACAGGAAAAAGGAGATAGAGCAGCTGTTCGGGATAGATTTCGTGCAGTAAGGCATCTCACTTCAAAGCAACTTCATCCGTTTCTTTGCTGTTTTAAAACTTTTCCTTCATATTCTTGTTATGATTTCCAAGATAGGCAACTTCACAAACCAGGCCCGCAGGGTCCTTCTTGTGAGCACAAAGCCCGATAGGCACGAGTTCCGGCAGTCCGTAAAAATCACCGGAATGGGGATGGCCCTCCTCGGCGTCGTGGGCTTTGCGGTATTCCTGCTTGCGCAGCTAGTAGGCGGCCTGTAATAGAATGGGATATCTGCAGAAAGCAGAAGCTTTCTGAGATTTCAGAAATGCAAGCATTTCTGCAAACGACTCATGAAATGAGGGATATTATGATTGTAACTGTAAGAACAACCACAGGCAGGGAAAACATAGTTCTTGAAGCTATAGCAGCCAGGATCAAGAAGCAGGGCATTTCCATCAAGTCGCTGCTTCATCCGGAGGAGTTCCGCGGATACATATTTATCGAGGGAGAGTCGCAGGAAATTGAAGCCGCCACGAAAGGCATACCTCACGTCCGCGGCGTAATAAACAAGCCCGTGTCCTTAGAACAGCTGGAAAAGTTCATCATCGCCGAGAAGCGCGAGATCAAGTTCGAGGTCGGGGACGTGGTCGAGATAGTCGGCGACCCGTTCAGGGGCGAGAAAGGGAAGATAACGCGCGTTGACGAGACGAAAGGCGAACTTACCGTGGAATTCCTGGAAGCAGCCATACCCATACCCGTGACCATTTCGGTAAATTCAGTAAGGATGTACGAAAAGAAGAAGAAGGAGTAATTTGATATGCCAAAAGAAACCGTTGACGTTCTAGTGGAAGGCGGCAAAGCCACGCCCGCGCCGCCTATCGGGCCTTCGCTGTCTCCGCTGAAGATAAACGTGGGGGAAGTTGTAGCCCAGATTAACGAGAAGACGAAAACATTCGCCGGGATGCAGGTCCCTGTCAAAATTGTCGTTGATACGGAGACGAAGAAATTCACAATAAGCGTGGGGACTCCTCCTGTCACATCTATTCTGCGGAAAGAGCTGAAGGCGGAGAAGCTGGCAACCGTGGACGAGAACAAACAGAGAAAGCTTGCAGGCAACCTGCCGTTCGAAGCGATTGTCCGCGCCGCCAGGGCAAAGGAAGATTCCCTTACCGGAGTGACCCTCAAGGCAAAAGTAAAGCAGGTACTGGGAACATGCGTTTCGTGCGGCATCACCGTCGATGAAAAGGATCCTAAAAGCGTCATCAAGGAAGTTAGCGAAGGAATATACGACGATAAAATCCAGTAACTGGAAGAAAACGTCTTCGTTCTGCTTTAATACAAACTCATAATCGCACCTCTTGTGTCTTGAATTACTGGTTCAATTGTACTCGTCCCATGCCTTTATCTCGAGGTCGTCAATGCCCATCTCGGAAATTGTCTCTATCAAAGCCTTGGCGTTCTGCGGGTTCGTTAGGAGCGGTATGTTCATCTCAACGGCCGTCCTCCTGATAAGATAGTCGTTCGACAGCTCTTCTTCCTCGTAGCTTTTCGGTATGTTTATCACGAAATCTATCATGCCTTCTTTCAGGTAAGTAAGCGTGTTGGGCTCGCCGTTCTCCGAGGGCCACCTCAGTATTTCCGCGTCGATGCCGTACTGCCGCAGGAAATCGGCCGTGCCTTTCGTGGCGTAAATGCTGAAACCCATCTCCCTGAGCTTCTTCACGCTTTCCAGAAGATAAGCCTTGCTCTTCAGGGGCCCCGTCGAAAGCAGGATGTTTTTCTTTGGAAGCCTGAAGCCCGTTGAGAGAAGCGATTTAAGGAACGCTTCGTGAAAATTCCGGCCTATGCATCCAACTTCCCCTGTGGACGCCATCTCAACGCGAAGCACAGGATCCGAGCCTCGCAGGCGCGAGAAGGAGAACTGGGGAGCCTTGACCCCCACATAGTTTGCTTGCGCATGCCCTGTTTTCTCACATCCCAGTCCCATGATGCACTTCGTAGCCGCCTCGACGAAATTCCTCTTTGATATTTTCGAGACGAAAGGAAAGCTGCGGCTTGCCCGCAGATTGCATTCGATGACCTTTATCCTGTTGTCTTTTGCGACGAATTGTATGTTGAACGGCCCCGTTATCTTAAGCTGGCGGGCAATTTTTTCGGTGACGTCCTGAACCTGATGGACTGTTTCGACGTATATTTTCTGGGCAGGAAATATTATCGTAGCGTCGCCCGAATGCACCCCGGCGTTTTCCACGTGCTCGGTGATTGCCCACAGGACAAGCTCCCCGTTGCTGGCTACTCCGTCAATCTCGATTTCCTTCGCGTCGTCTATGAACTTGCTTATCACAATGGGGTGCTCCCTGCTGACCTTCGCGGCCGCATCAAGATACTGTACCAGCTCCGTTTCGTTTGATGCAACATTCATGGCCGAGCCGCTGAGGACGTAGCTCGGCCTCACGATTACAGGGTATCCGATTTTTCGCGAGAACTCCTTGGCGTCCTCCGCCGTGGTAAGCTCCTTCCATTCTGGCTGCTCGATGTTCAGCGTATCCAGCAGGCGCGAGAAATTGTAGCGGTTCTCCGCCATGTCTATGCTGTCAGCGCTTGTGCCTAATATCCTGACACCGGCCTCTGCAAGCGGCTTTGCCAGGTTGTTGGGTATCTGCCCGCCCAACGATATCACCACGCCCAGAGGCGATTCCTTCTCGCATATATCGAGTATCCTTTCGAGAGAAAGCTCCTCGAAATACAGGCGGTCGCATATGTCGTAGTCGGTGCTAACGGTCTCCGGGTTGTAATTTACCATGATGACCTTGTATCCCATGTCACGCAGAGCGAACACGGCATTGACGCAGCACCAGTCGAACTCCACGCTGCTGCCTATGCTGTATGTGCCTGAGCCCAAGACTATTACATGCTTCTCGCGGAAGCCAACGTCATCAGCGTCGCCGTTGTATGTCGTGTAAAGATAGTTCGTTTCCGCCGGATATTCCGCGCCCAGCGTGTCTATCTGCTTCACCGCGGGCATGATGCCGTATTCTTTCCTGAGGTGCCTTATCTCATGCTCGCTTTTCTTCGAAGCAGACGCTATCTGGGAATCCGAGAATCCGAGCTTCTTCGCCTCGGCCAGCGTTTTCTTGTCAAGATTCGAAAGCCTTGCTTCAGTTTCGACGATATTTTTTATCTTCGAGAGGAACCACCTGTCGATATGCGTGAGTTCGTGAATTCTGTCTATGTCGTATCCTTCCTCAAGTGCCTGCGTCACAGCGAGCAGTCTTTTATCAGTCGGCTCTTTCATCGCTGTCTCCACGTCGTCAAAATGAACTGCGTTGCCGACGACGCCGGAAAGTCCGACTCCGAGCATACGGACCGCCTTCTGCAGCGCTTCCTCGAATCTCCGCCCTATGGCCATCACCTCGCCCACGCTTTTCATCTCGCTGCCGATGCGACGCGATACCATGACAAACTTTTCAAGGTCCCACCTCGGTATTTTCACCACAATGTAATCCAGGGAAGGCTCGAAGCACGCCTTCGTTCTCTTCGTTATCGTGTTCTCGATATCGGTGAGATTGTACCCCAACGCCAACTTCGCGGCTATGAAAGCAAGCGGGTATCCCGTTGCCTTCGACGCAAGCGCGGAGCTTCTGGAAAGCCGCGCGTTCACCTCTATGATCCTGTAGTCGTCCGATTGCGGGTCAAGGGCGAACTGTATGTTGCACTCGCCGACGATTCCCAGGTGCCTGATGAGCTTTATGGAAATCGTCCTGAGCTTGTGGTATTCGCCATTGCTCAATGTCTGTGAGGGCGCGACAACGATGCTTTCCCCCGTATGAATGCCCATCGGGTCGAAGTTTTCCATGTTGCAGACGGTTATGCAGTTGTCCTTGCCGTCCCTGACGACTTCGTACTCGATTTCCTTCCATCCCCCGAGATATTCTTCAACAAGAATCTGCGGCGCGCGCGCCAGCGCCTTGAGAACGATCGCGCGGAGCTCTTCCGAACTGTTCGCGACGCCTGAGCCCTCGCCGCCCAGGGCGAACGCCGCCCTTACGATCACGGGATATCCTATCTCGTCGGCAGCTTTCAGCGCGCCTTCAAGTTCTGTCACCGCCCTGCTCCTGGGCGTTTTCAGGTTTATTTCAGAAAGTTTCTTTACGAACAATTCCCTGTCCTCTGTTGCTTCTATCGCGCTCACCGGAGTTCCGAGAACTTTCACGCCGTGCTTGTCAAGGACGCCTCGTCGATAGAGCTCCAAGCCGCAATTAAGCGCTGTCTGGCCGCCGAAGGCGAGCAATATTCCGTCCGGCATTTCCTTTTCAATAACCTTCGAGACAAAGTGCGCATTCACCGGAAGAAAATAAACTTTGTCCGCCAGCTTCTCTCCTGTCTGTATGGTCGCTATGTTCGGATTCACGAGTATCGTCTTGATGCCTTCCTCCTTCAGAGCCTTTATCGCCTGGCTTCCGGAATAATCAAACTCGCCGGCTTCGCCTATCTTTATGCTGCCGCTGCCTAATATCAAAACTTTCTTTATCATAGCATCTCCATGAACTTGTCGAAAAGGAAAGTTGTATCCACAGGCCCGGGCGACGCCTCTGGATGAAACTGTATGCTGAAGAATGGCTTTGTTTTGTGAATGATCCCTTCGTTCGTGCCGTCGTTGGCATTCGTGAAAAACTCTTTCCATTCCGCGGAGAGGGATGACATGCGCACCGCGTAGCCGTGGTTCTGGCTCGTTATGAAACACCTGCCTTCGCCGTCGATGCACGGCTGGTTCTGGCTCCTGTGGCCGTATTTCAGCTTGTACGTGTCGCCGCCAGCCGCAAGGGCGAGCAGCTGGTTCCCCAGGCATATGCCGAAAATAGGCACCTCCCTCTGCATGGCCGACCAGATGAAGCTTATCGTGCTGGCGCACATCTTCGGATCGCCGGGGCCGTTGGATACCACGATGCCGTCGAAGTGAATTTCAGAGAAATCATAATCCCATGGCACGCGGATAACAGTCGCACCCCTCTGCACCAGGTTCCTTATTATCCCGTGCTTGACGCCGCAATCGACCAGCAGAACGCGCTTTTTCCCGATGCCGTAAATGACTTCGTGTTTCGTCGAGACCTCGGCGGCCAGATTCCGCGCGTTTGGGTCTTCAAATCCGCCGGTTTCTTTTCCGTCGCTTTCAGCGACAATTTTCCCGAGCATGACGCCGCGTTCCCGCAGCTTCTTGGTTATCATCCTCGTGTCGACGCCTGATATTGCCGGTATTCCATTTTCAACAAGCCATTCTCCCAGGGAACGGACTGCGCTCCAGTGGCTGTGCTGCCCGGAGTATTCTGAAACGACGAGGCCCGCTATCTGCACCTTCTCTGACTCGAAATTTTCGATGATTCCGCCTTTTTCCAGCAAACCTGGAACGCCGTAATTGCCGATAAGCGGGTAAGTAAGAACGAGAATCTGGCCGCGATAGCTCGGGTCCGTAAGCGACTCGGGGTAGCCCACCATGCCCGTGTTGAAGACGACCTCGCCGCCCCTGGAAACAGGAGCACCGAAAGGATTGCCGTCGAATACGCTGCCGTCTTCTAAAACCAACCGGGCCATCAAACCCTCTCCGAATTAGAAGCAGAGAAATTTAAAGCCCGCTGTATGGTTTTATTGGTTTTATATATCTTTCCGCGAAGGTAATGGAATCCCGAAAACACTACAGGCCGTTTTTCCTGTAGGAGGGCGCTTACATGAAAATCCAGGAAGCGATTTCACACATCAGAACCGACAGCAAGCAGCGCAAATTTAGCCAAAGCTTTGATCTTGTGATAAACCTCAAGAACATCGACCTGAAAAAACCGGAAAGCAAATTTTCCAAGGAAATACAGCTGCCGCACGGCCGCGGAAAGGAAATCAATGTCGGGATAATGTCGGACAGGATAAGCGGCGCTATAAGCAGGCCTGACCTGGAAGCTATTGCTGCTGACAAGAAAAGGGTAAGGATGCTGGTGAACGAATACGAGTTTTTCGTTGCCGAAGCTCCCCTGATGCCCGTTGTCGGAAAGCTGCTCGGCAAATACCTTGCACCGCGCGGGAAGATGCCTAAATTGCTCGCTCCCGGCAGGGACCACAACGCCGTTGTCAACGAGCTGAAGCAATCGGTAAGGGTGCGCGTCAGGGATTCTCCTGTAATACACGCCTATGTGGGCAGCGAGAAAATGAGCGACCAGCAGATAAAGGAAAATGCGGAAAGGCTGCTCGAGGAGATTTTGAAAACGCTGCCGAAAGGCAGGGACCAGATAAAGAATGTATACCTGAAAACGACGATGGGCAATCCCGTGAAAATCGAGTTGTAGACTATGGAGAAAAGAAAGAGCATTGTGAAGAAGGAACGCGAGCTCGAGGAGCTCGTGCGCCTTATCAAGGCCTATTCCGTGGTCGGTATTTTAAACATGCACAAGATGCCCGCGCGGCAGCTGCAGAAAATACGCGACTCGCTCCGCGGCGCGGCTGTCATGAAGATGAGCAAGAAGAACCTTCTTGTGAGGGCGTTCGAAAAATCCGGCCTTGAAAATTTGAAGGAAAAATTATCCGGCGAGCCGGCTCTGCTGCTCACGAACGAGAACCCGTTCCGCCTGTACAAGCTGCTCAAGGAAAGCAGGTCGCCCGCGCCCGCGAAAGCAGGCGACGTCGCTTCGAAAGACATTGTTGTCGCAAAAGGACCGACGCCGATAGCTCCGGGCCCCGCCATTTCAACGCTGCAGAAAGTGGGGCTTAAGACCAGCGTGCAGGCCGGGAAGATAGCCGTCATGCAGGACAGGGCCGTTGCGAAGGCGGGCGAGACCATAACTGATGACATGGTTAATGTCTTCAACATGCTCAAGATGGAGCCCATGGAAATCGGGCTTGACCTGCTGGTAGCGCGCCAGGACGGCGTCATGTATGAGAAGAGCGTGCTTGACGTCGATGTGTCGTCATATATCAACGAACTCGCCGCAGGAGCCCAGAAGGCCGTGAATCTTTCTGTGAATACTGGATACCCGACAAAGCTTACGATAGAATTGATCATTCGCAAGGCGTTCTCGGAAGCAAGGACGCTATGCGTCGAGGCGAACATAATCGAGAAGCAGTTCATTGATGATGTCCTGCTTAAAGCGGTAAGGGAATCTATGGCACTTCAACAAAAAACAGGAGGCTAAAACATGAACTACATTTACAGCGCGCTGCTGCTCCATTCGGCGGGCAAGCCTGTCAGCGAGGACAGCGTCAAGAAAGTTGTCCAGGCGGCGGGCGAACAGCCGGACGAAGCGAAGGTCAAGGCATTGGTGGCTGCGCTGGATGGCGTCAATATCGACGAAGTCATCAGCAAGGCAGCGATGCCTGTGGCTGTTGCAGCGGCACCTGCCGGAGGCGCGGCCGTGGCGGTTGCAGCGGAAGCTGCGGAGAAGAAAGACGAAGAAGACATGGAAAAGAAGGCAGAAGAGGCAGCCAGCGGGCTCGCATCTCTGTTCGGCTAATCATTTTTTGCTTTGCTTTTTTTAAAGCCGTTTTTTCTAATTACTAGTAGGTATCGCTAGATGAAGCTCACGTCAGAAGTTTTCGGAAAATATCCCGAGGTGAGAATAGGCGTAATAGTCACTAATAGTGTCGAGAACGGAAAACCCGACGAAGAAATTGAATCACTTCTTAGAAATGCCAAGGACTCGGTAAAGAGAAATTTCGATGCCGACAGCATATCTGATCACCCGTCAATTTCTTCCTGGAGGAAAATTTATTCGTCGTTTGGTTCAAAACCGAGCGACTACAGGTCCTCAGTAGAGGCGCTCGTCAGAAGCGTCCTGAAAGGACGGGATATTCCTCACATCAACAAGACAGTTGATCTGTACAATTTTATCTCCCTGATTTTTGTTATTCCTGCAGGCGGCGTAGACCTCGACAAGATAGAAGGAAATATTC
>JACQIH010000036.1 GCA_016198625.1 Candidatus Aenigmatarchaeota archaeon | reverse complement strand
GTTCAGGGTCGAGACGATGGCCCCGAAGAACCTGGAGACTATCAGGTTCAAGTAAGAACGAATTATGCAGCATCTTCCGAAGATGTGCAAACAGCTTCAAGATAGCCGCCTATTCCTCTGTATTGAAGATGATATTCCCCGTCAGGTAACCTTACATAACGCAAGTTTCCTAAGGCTTTTGGTCTTCCTTTAATCCTGACACCGAAATCTCCAGAGAGTTCTCTAAGTCGCGGTTCTAATTTGTCAGGAGGAATCCTCCTGTTATTAGCAAAACGATATATACTAATCGGATTTCCAACCATACGTTCTATTTCGGGCAGAAAATCTGCTGGACTTCTTACTCGAATGCTCATGAAAACTCTAAACCGGCGCAAACTTAAAAAGCCCTCTCTTAGCTATTTAACATTTGCTATCGAAGTTTAGCTCGGTATTTATGCCAGTGGGCTACGGGAAGAGGATAAGGGAAGCCGTTTCCGCGGCGAAGCGTAAAGCCGCGAAGCGCTACAAGTGCCCCAAATGCTCCCGCGTTGCCGTGAAGCGCACGTCGCCCGGCATCTGGCAATGCAGGAAATGCGGCGCGAAAATCGCGTCAGGCAGCTATGAGTTCAGGGCGTGAGTTGAGAAAATTATGTACGTGTGCATGAAGTGCAGGAAGGAATTCGAGATGGAGGACCGCGTGAGGTGCCCTTACTGCGGCTTCCGCATAATCGTGAAGGCGCGCCCTGTTTTCAGGAAGCGCGTCAAAGCGCGATGACTGGGTGTTTTATCTAATGGAAAACCTGGAAGAGATTCTCGGGCATCTGCAGATGCAGAACCAGCAGCTGCAGAACGTTCTCATGCAGAAGCAGGCGCTTATTTTGCAGGACAAGGAGATCGAGAAAGCCCTGGAAGAGATAAACAAGGAAGACACGCAGGAAATATACCGCTCGATAGGCCCTGTCCTCGTCAGGTCGGAAAAAGAGAAGGTCAGGAAAGAGCTTGAAGAGCAGAAAGAGGAAATAGAGCTCAAGATTAAGACGCTCGAGAAGCAGGAGAGCAGGCTCAAATCGCTGCTCAAGGAAGGGCAGGAAAAATTCCAGTCGCTCCAGAAGGCTGGTTAGCTGCGGAGCCAGAACATGAACCCGGATATGATTCTCATGGACGTGGAACCGATAAACAAGCTGCTCGACGAGATAAACAGCGACCGGAGCGTCCCGCGCAACATCCGCAACCTGATGGTCGAAGCGAAGAAATCGCTCAATGACCAGAAGCAGGACCCGGTGGTCCGCATAAACACGGCCATATCAATCCTGGACGAGGTCTCGAACGACACGAACATCCCGACCTACACGAGAACGCAGGTCTGGAACATCGTCTCCCTTCTTGAAATAATGAACGAGAGCCTCAAGAAATAAGTTTATACATGGAGAATACCATTTTTAAAATAATGGTATTATGGTATTCTCCAGTACAATGAGAACGTACGTTCTCATGTACGCATAAACCTTTGGTTTATGCTGTATAAACATAATCCACAAATAAAATATGTGTTACAAGGAGAAGCATAGCTTCTCCTGTACGCAAGAAACTTCGTTTCTTGCTGTATTTCTCCGAAATACCATCGACTAAAGTAGGTGGATTATGTTTATACGTTTTAAGGTATTCGCAGTAGATACGAGACTCAAGCGGGAGTTTATTTAAAACGTTCGGGGGCTATATCTTTAAAATGCGCGTTTTGAACGAATTTTCATGGAAGGTTGCCGGCGAAGCCGGTCACGGGATTCTCAACGCCGGCCTCATGTTCGCAAGGACGTGCATGAGGGGCGGGTTGAACGTTTTCGCTACTGCCGAGTATCCCTCGCTGATACGCGGCGGGCACAACCATCTCGACGTGCGCGCGAGCGAGAGGAAGATACACGGCCACACCAAGCACGTTTCCCTGCTGGTGGCGCTGAACATGGATTCGGTTGTCAAACACAGCCATAAGATACTTCAGGGCGGCGGCATCATCTACGACGGCAATGAATTGAAGCTTGCCGAAGGCAGCTATCCGGGGATAAGGCTTTATCCCGTGCCGCTCCTTGACATAGCGAACCGGTGCGGCGGCATGATAATGCGCAACACGGTTGCCATGGGCGCTACAATAGCGCTGGCTGATTTCGACCTGGAATTATTCAACGGGGTCATCCGCGACAATTTCGGGAAGAAGAAAGGCGAGGACGTCGCGGAGAAGAACATCATTGCGGCGAAGGAGGGATATGATTATGTTAAAAAGAATTTCCCGGACGACTTCCGATTCGTTCTGCGCGCCGTCGAAAACAGCAAGCGGATTTTTATTTCCGGCAACGAAGCGATAGCTGCTGGAGCAGTGAAAGCAGGATGCAAGTTCTTCGCGGCATACCCGATGACGCCCGCGTCGTCAATACTTCACGCCATGGCCGCGCAGGAAAGGAATTACAATATCGTCGTGAAGCACACCGAGGACGAGATAGCGGCGATAAACATGACCGTGGGCGCCGCTTTCGCGGGCGCGCGCGCGATGACCGCGACGTCCGGAGGCGGCTTCGCGCTGATGGTGGAAGGATTCGGCCTCGCCGCGCAGGCTGAAGTTCCTCTGGTCGTCGTCGAGGCGCAGAGGCCGGGGCCCGCAACCGGCATGGCAACTCACTCTGGGCAGGGGGACCTGCGATTTGTCCTCCACGCGAGCACGGACGAGTTCCCGCGCGTTGTTATCGCTCCCGGCGACATGGAGCAGTGCTATTACAATACCATCGAGGCGTTCAACCTTGCCGAGAAATATCAGATCCCCGTCGTTGTCCTGACTGATAAATACCTTGGCGAGAGCTTCATCAGCGCGGAGAAGTTCAGCAACGACGCCGTGATTGACAGGGGCCTTCTTCTCAGCGACGAGGAGCTGCAGCAGACCGAGGAGTTCAGGCGCTTCAAGGTAACCGAGAGCGGCGTCTCCCCGAGGAGCATCCCGGGGCAGAAAGGGGGGGAGCACACCGCCTCGAGCTACGAGCACGACGAGCACGGGTTCGAGCGCGAGGAAGAGGAGAACAGGATTGCGATGCACGACAAGCGCTTCAGGAAGTTTGAGAACCTGAAGAAAGAAATCAAAAACCCGCCGATAATCGGCAACGGCTACTCCGACATAACCATAGTTTCATGGGGCTCGACAAAGGGCCCTATCCTGGACGCGATAAGGATGCTCGAGCAGGACAATATTTTCGCGAGCTTCCTTCAGGTTGTATACATGAGCCCGTTCCCTTCGGAGCAGGTCGAGCAGGCCCTCAGGCTCTCAAGGAGGACGCTCATCATAGAGAACAACAAGACGTCGCAGCTCGGCAGCCTGATAAAGGAGCACACGGGGCTCGAGACGCAGCATAAGCTGCTGAAGTACGACGGCAGGCCCTTCTCGCCCGAGCAGATATACGAGGCGGTAAAGAAGATTTTCGAGGACGATGAAAAGAAGACGGTTCATGTAAAAAGCGCAAGTGATAACTATGGCAAGCGTTAAAGAATTAACAACAAAAGAACATCCGACATGGTGCGGCGGTTGTGGTGATGCAGGTATTTTGACTGTACTACGGATGGCTCTTTCTGAGCTTGCGCTCGAACGGCATAATACGCTGCTTGTTTCAGGGATAGGCTGCGGGAGCAAAACGCCGCACTTCGTGAAAACGTACGGGTTCGAAGGGCTGCACGGCCGCGCGCTGCCTGTCGCGACGGGAGCGAAGCTCGTTAATCCTGAACTCACGGTAGTGGTCGTTGGAGGCGACGGCGACGGGTACGGCATCGGCGGCAACCATTTCCTGCATACGATGAGGAGGAACCTTGACATAACATACCTTGTCCAGAACAACGAGGTTTATGGCCTGACAAAGGGCCAGACGTCGCCGACAAGCCCGCAGGGATTCAAGTCCCCGTCAACACCGCAGGGCGCGCTGGAAGAGCCTGTCAATCCGCTGAGCCTTGCAATAATTGCAGGCGCGACTTACGTTGCGCGCGGCTACGCGTTCAACATACCGCACCTGAAAATGCTCATCATGAATGCCGTGAAGCACAAGGGCTTCGCGCTTATAGACATCCTGCAGCCGTGCCCTACCTACAACAAGATCAATACGATGCAGTGGTACAACGAGCGTGTATATAAACTAGAGGACAACGGGTATGATCCCGCGGACAAGGCCGCCGCGCTGAAGAAAGCAGAGGAATGGGGTGATAAAATTCCTATCGGCCTGCTATACAGGGCGGAGAAGCCGACATACGAGCAGGGCCTGCCCCAGGCATCGGTCCCGCCCGTGAAGCACGACATCAGCAACATAGACATAGAGCCGCTGCTCGCGAGGATGATGTAAAAAGGAGGAGAAGAACCTGACGGTTTCCCTGCGGAGAAACTTCGTTCTCCGAGGTCTCGACTCGAGGAAGGCTTAGCTTTCCTGAGTCTTCAGAAACCTTTGATTTCTGCAAGAAAAGCTTTGCTTTTCGCAGATCTCCCTCTACCCTCATTTCCCTTAATAATTCTATCCCATTCTCTAAATTACTTCTACATTACGGAAGCATTACCTATATCGCGAAAAACCGAAGGTTTCCGCGATATAGCATGAAATGCGCGGCTATATATCCCCAGATTTTCCTAAAAATTTTAAATACAGGGCCCGCGATTAGATATACAGAGAAACTTTCCGTACGAAGTTTCATCAAAAGGACAATTGGAGGTTTTCTGGTATGGGAATACTTGACAAGTTCCGCGGCGAGGAGGATTACGTTGAGCTGGAGCAGCAGAGCGAAGCAGAAGAGGAAAAGAAAATCATAGTCCAGGTCGAGCGCATCGGCAACATAGCCGATTCCGACAGGATACAGAAAAAGCTGCGCGACGGGTGCATAATGCTCGTGAAGATAAAGGACCTGCGCGACAAGGACATGGAAGAGCTGAAGCGCGCGGTCGACAGGATAAAGAGGACGGCCATGGCAATCAACGGCGACATAGCTGCCATAGGCGAGGAATGGCTGCTCGTCTGCCCTGCTTCCGCGAAGGTGTATCGGGAAGCCATTGCGGAGTAGGTAAAATGAAGTCCGGCGGCCACTGGAAAAACGCTCTGTACAGCGTTGCATCAGTTCTTGTGCTGTCTTACGTCGCCAAATATGCCGGGCTGATGGTCGACAACGGCATGTGGATTGCCGAGAAAATGAAAAGCAGGCGCTGATTCTTTCTCACGGATTTTTACAAAGACGCCAGTACGCTTGCGCCGGCCACGACAAGCAATATGCCGAGAATTTTCATCAGCGTTACGGATTCTCCAAGCGCAAAGAGGCCTATAAGAGAGGCCAGAGCTATGCCGCCGCCGATTATGATCGGGGCGCCTATGGACAACGGGATGCCGCTTGCGTAACTTTTCAGCGCGAAGAAATCCACGCCAAATGCCGCCACTCCCGCTACTGCAAGAATCAGGATGAACCTTGTGTCAGGAATTGCGATGCTCCTTGCCTGAGGCGCTATGAGCAGAAGCTCAACAAGCAGGGCGGAAACTGAGATGACCGCGGCGCCCAGGAGCGGGTTGATATGCGCCGAAGCCTGCTGCTGCGTCAAGTTAAGCACGGCATAAGCGACCGCGGCAATAACAGCGAAGACGATTCCTTCCGATGCCATAATTAGCTTTGGAAACAGCGTTTTTAAGCTCACGTGAAAACCCATTGGCAAGAAAGCAATGGTTTTTACGTCCTGACATTCCACTTATTATCATCTCAATATAATGGAATGTCAAGACTTCAGCTTCTCGAAGTAATGCTTGCTGAGGAACGAAGAAAGCCCCTTGTTTTTCTTTATTGTTTTAAAAAGCCCGGCGCTGTCCAGTATCTTCGCGCTCCTGACCGGCTTCGCTACGTTAGCAGGGATTCCCGCCGCCTCCAAGTTCTTTTGCCTGCAGAAGTGTTTCAGCAATGACGGCGCCGTTACAAAGCCGCGCTTCTTTTCCACGACCCAGTAGATGTCTTCTATGTAAGGGCCGAACTCCGCGTCATTGTATTTATCCAGAAATTCCTCGGAGTGCTTCTTCGAAAATATCGGCGGGCCCACCATTTTCTTTATATTCGGCAGCCTCTCGCAGGCGAGCTCAAAAATAAGGTGCATCTCCTTGTCGATGTGCATCACGGCGCCTATCGTAACAAAGTCATTCTGCTTGAGCAGCGTTTCCAGCCTTTTCAGCGCGCGCCGCATCTGCGGGAAAAGTATGTCCTCGATTATATCAGGCCTTTTCATCCTCAGCACAACAAACGATGTGCCCCTCGCCTTCAGCAACGACAGCTGTCTCGCTGAAAGCGGCTTCGGATGCCCGTAGTAGAAATAGCTCTCGTCGGGCTTTTTCAGAAAATTCCTGGCGGCAAGGACGAACCTGACAAAATTATCAGGGTTCAGGTTCGCCGCCACGTTCCTGCCTGTGTCCGTGGGGTCTATGAGCACGAGCGGCTGGTTGTAGAATTTTTTCCTGTCATACTGCCGGTTGTCCAGAGCAATTACGGCGCCCGGTTCCCACGAGGCCGCGGCTTTCAATGCCGCCTCGAACGAGCCGTACTTCAGAACCAGCAGTTCGCATATGTATCCCGAAATGCCCTGCATGACCACGTCGGAACCGTAGATGCCCGCCCCCTTGCAGAACTGCTTCAGCAGGCGCGCCTCGTCGTGCGCGGCCAGGTTCGACATGATATGCTCGAGATGGAGCGGCGACCTGTCGACGGCCGAGATTATCTTCTCGCCCTTGCCAATCCGGTAGCAGGGGACCACATCGACCACGAAGCCTTTCACGTAACCATGAACGTAAGGGTGCTCGGAGTACCTTATTTCGTGGCGTCCCCGCATCTCGCGGATAATTCTCTTCCCGAACTCGAGACCTTTTTTCTCCAGTTCCTGCCGCGGCACATCTTTCGGGAAAAGCATGAAAAGGTCGATGTCGTGGTCGCCGCGCAGCCACGTCTGCTTGCCTATGGAGCCAACAATCACGCAGTCCAGGCCGCTCACCGTCTTCGCGACCCTCATCAGGTCGCTGACGAAGCGCCTAGCGTGCTCTTCCTCGGCCCTGGACGGCTTTATCTTTCTCAGCACCGAGGACTTGATTTTCTCGATGTCCGTCATAAGAAGTAATTGTGAAATACGGTATAAATAACTAAAGTGGAAGAATGTTTCGTTCTAATATCTTTCGGCGTTATGTTTTGATATGCCCGAGAAGGAGCGCATCGTCGAGGCCCTGAAAGGCTGCATGGACCCGGAGATAGGGATAGATATCTATACGCTGGGACTTATCTATGAATTGCAGGTGCGCGAGGACAATACCGTCTATGTGAAAATGACCCTCACGTCGCCGTTCTGCCCTTACGGGCCCGAGCTTGTAAGCGACGTGAAGACCAGGGTAGCCGCCGTCGAGGGAGTTGCCGGCGTGGAAGTCGAGCTCACCTTCGACCCGCCCTGGCAGCCGTCCGAGGATTTGAAGGCGATGATGGGGCTGTGACGCCGTCAAAGAGCGCTTCAAGCGCTTCAGGAAGCGTTCGGTATGGCAGCATGCGCGATTCCATTCTGTTTCCGTTATCGAGCTGCCATGTGAATAATTTTATTTCATTCCCAGACAAGGCAAGTCTGTATTGAATGTCGCCTATTGAAACAGTTACAGCTTCTGTCTTCTGTCTCGTCCTTCCTGTCCTGAAAGCGGAAACAACGGCTGATTCGAAAACACCAAGGCTCACATCTGCAGGCTCCATTTCCCGGGGCAACGGCACGTAGAAAAACGCTTCGTAAAGCGCGTCCGGACTTCCTCTGCGCGCAAGACGGACATATAGTTTATCGGTAGAGCCGTTGAGAGCCAGTCGCGTGCCGTCGATTTCCAGATTGCCGAAAACATACCCTTTGTT
>JACQIH010000035.1 GCA_016198625.1 Candidatus Aenigmatarchaeota archaeon | reverse complement strand
GGCCATCTCGTAAAAATCACCGTTCCCCGTTTTCATGGCCGTGAAGGCAAGATGCTCCTCGAGGCTTATCAGGTTCGTCACAGCTAGCGCCAGGTCCTGTGCCTTGGTTACGTCTCCTTTGCTTTTCATTGACACGAACCTCCTTTGATCATACTTTGGAGCAGCAAAGTTTGCTTCATCCGAACACTCCTGCCGCGAACATCAGCATGTCGAATAAGACCAGGGCGATTATCGGGGCCACGATGCCCTGGAACGGTATATGGTTCTTGCCGCTGTTTGATTTCCTGACAAAATTATGCGCTTCGTAGGAAAGCAATACGACGGCGCTCCCGGCAAGTATCCCGAACGAGAACCTCTCGAGCCCCATTATGTTGAGGAATCCCGGCTCGTTTCCGACGAAACCGAATACATAAAATCCCGCGAATGTCAGCCCGATGAACAGGGCGGACAGTACGTATGACTGGAACGGGATGCTTCTCTTCATTTTCTTCGCCAGTATCTTATCAGTCCAGAGGGCGGTCGATATTATGAAAGCTCCCGCGAAAGTTCCCGTAATCGCGTCGTCGACTCCCATTATCCTGGATGCAGCTACCACAGAGCCCGTGGCAGCCACGCACAGCGGGCAGTGGGCAAAGGATTTCTGCGCCAGCGAAAGCAAGAAAATAATAAAAAAAGCAAAGAAAGCCAGCATCAGCACCCACCGACCATGCCGGAACTGCTGCCTGCGCTGCTCGCGCTGCCTGAGTTGCCCGACGTCAAGGTAGGCGACGAGCCGATCAGCCTGGCTTTGAGCTCGTTCCTTACGCCTGCTATCTGCATCGTCTGGAACAGAGAGAGCGCAAGCAGCACTGCCATGAACACCGCGAACAGGATGTTTAAGTTCATTCAGCAACCTCCTACCATTCCGCCGCCCGCGCTTCCAGCCTCGATACCCCTGTACTTGTTGGAAGCGAGGTTGACGTAGTTCAGCTCTATCCCGTTATCCTGAAGAACGGCGGCTTTCTGCGCCAGGATGTCGGGGAAGAAGAGCGTCTTCCACTTGCCGAGTTCCTCGAGTATCTGGTCGTCCGTGAATTCGTCGCCGTGCTGCGTTATCAGGTATTTCGCCACGCCTCTCATCGCGTAGCTGTGCGCGCAGCCGCAAGCCGCGTCGCCTCTTTTGTACTGGCCCGAATCCTTCGTGAAGATGATGGAATCGGCCCCGCAGCAGTACTCGCACGATATCTGGCCTGCTATCTTCACATACCGCTCAAGCTGCTCGGCGTCGAGCTGTATATCCACGTCGTAGGAAGCCAGCTTGCTTATGGTCTCGTCGGCTTTCTGCGCGTTGGCCGCGCTCACGTCGTCGTAGCTTATGCCGAGCTCGGCTCCGTAAATCGGCGGTACCCCCTTGGGAGTCACGTCGACGGACTTGAGCGCGGTATTCTGGGATTGCTGAGCGGACTGCTGCGTCACTGAACCGGTTGCGGACGCGAGATATCCAAGCTCGTTGATTGCAATCTGGTTATACACGACCACGGCAAGCACGGCGACAACCAGCAGGATTGTTATCGTCTCCAGAGAGACGGTAATCTTGACGGCTTCGTTTTGCGTTTCCGCGTTTTCTTTCATGCTTATACAATCAATGAAACGCCCTATAAGAAATAAGGTGAAACTAGTTTCACACAGATGCTTATATACAGGCAGGCATAATAAGAATTTTAATGAAAGTAAAGGAAATAATGAGCGCGAAGCTCAAGAAAATAGAGCCCGACGAGACGATACGTTTCGCGGCGCAGATCATGAACAAGTACGGCATAGGCTCCCTGATTGTCGTTGACAGCTTCGAGCTCAGCGGGATCATCACCGAGCGCGATATTCTAAAGGCGTTTGCAGAAGGAAAGAGCCCCGACACGCCCGTCAAAAGCATCATGACGAGGAAGGTTGTAATGATAACGCCCGACACGACGCTTGAGCAGGCCGCGAAGCTCATGACCAAGCACAAGATAAAGCGGCTTCCCGTGTGCAAGGAGAACGTATGCGTCGGCATAGTGACGGCGACGGACCTGATGAAATACGAGGACACGCTTGTTGGGAATCTGGCTTCGCTTTACATGCTGCCGCGCAAGAAAATAGGCGCGGGATAATAATCCTATTGTGATTTGATGAAGCACAAGACAGGCCACTTCAAGCTGAAAAAAGCCCTGGGCTTGTGGGAACTTTCTCTTTACGGCATAGGCATCATTCTCGGCGCGGGAATCTACGCGCTTCTGGGCATCGGCGCGGGCATCGCGGGCAACGCCATCTGGCTGTCGTTCATCATAGCAGCTATTCTTGCGGCATTCACGGGCCTCAGCTATGCCGAGATGTCCTCGATGTACCCTAAGGAGGCCGCTGAATACAACTACACGAAGAACGCGTTCCGCAAGCCTGTCTTGTCGTTCGTGATCGGCTGGCTCATGATAATCGCGAGCATCGTCGCCGCGGTGACCGTCGCGTTCGGCTTCGCGAGCTACTTCACGCACATCTTCGGCGGCAGCGTTACAGCAACAGCTGCTGTTCTCGTCTTAATTCTTTCAGCGATAAACTATATTGGCATAAAGGAGTCATCCACTTTCAACATAATCTCGACGCTGATAGAGACATCCGGGCTGCTCATCGTAGTCGCCGTGGGCCTGTTTTTCTTCTCATCTTACGGCATGACGATAGACCCGTTTGAAATCCCGCCCGGAGCCGGCGGAACGGCGTTCGGCTCGATCCTCGCGGCGACGGCGCTCATATTTTTCGCATACCTCGGTTTCGAGGACATCGTGAACGTGTCGGAGGAGACGAAGAACGCCAGGAAAATCGTGCCCAAGGCGCTGGTGATAGCGATAGTCGTTTCAACGGTATTGTACATCCTCGTCTCGTTGTCGGCCGTCAATATAATGGGCTGGGAGCGGCTCTCGGCAAGCAAGGCGCCGCTGACCGAAACCGTGTCGTCGGTAATTCCAAATTCCGATTTCATCTTCTCGCTCATCGCCCTGTTCGCCACGGCTAACACGTCGCTCATCCTGCTGATAGTGGGCTCGCGCATCCTCTACGGCATGGCTTCGGACAAGTCGATGCCCAGGATGTTCTCCGTTGTGGGCAACAGGGGGACGCCTTATTTCGCGGTCGCCGCCGTTACCATAGGAGCTGTTGCTCTCTCGCTCGTGGGCAACATAAAAACGGTCGCCATGGTAACGGACATGACGCTTTTCATCATTTACGCCGCTGTGAATGCGTCCCTGATTGCGCTGCGCTACAAGCTGCCGAAGGCGAAGAGGGCTTTCAGGACGCCGCTGAACATCGGCAAGTTCCCCGTGCTTGCGTTCCTCGGGCTCGTCTCGTCGCTGCTGATGCTGCTTTATTTCGACGCGGCGATAGCGATGCTCGAGGCCGCGGCCATCGGATCCGGGCTGGTTCTATACCTCATTTTCCGCAGGAAGAAATGAAAATTAGCCAACAAACTCTTTTGATCAAACTTTGGAGAAGCAAAGTTTGATTCACTGCTTAACGACGACAATATTCGTCATGCCCCTGCGCTTGCGCTCGACCACGCCCTTCGATTCGAGCCTGTCCAGAAGACGGGTTATCTTTACCTTGCTCATGCCGCTTTTCTCGACGACTTCGCTCTGGAATATGCCCCCGCTTTCCGCAACCATGTCGTAAATCTTCTTCTCGTCGGTGTCGAGCTTCGACAAGATAGCCTTCGTTCTCTTCAGCCTTTCCGTCACCTCGCCCTCCTCTTTCGGCGACGAGACGAACAGGAACAGGCCGAAGAACCCTGTAAGCGCGCCGGCAATGAACCCGACCGCGGCCTCCGGCGGTATGTTCTTCTTGAACGGGCATATCTCATCGGGCAGGTCGCAGTCCTTGTGCAGCTGCGCGTCGAGCTTCTTCACGGTATCCATGTAAAAGTACGATAGAACGAAAATGAAAAGCGAGACAATTATGATTATCGCGCCGATGTTTTTCCTGGTAAGTGAAATGCCCGCAAGCATAATTTCATCTTGGCTTGTACGTATTTAACAGCATCGAGTTGCCGACGACTGTGACAGAACTCAAAGCCATGGCTATCGCGGCATAGACGGGGTTTAGCAGTATCCCGAAAGGATAGAGCACGCCCGCGGCAACAGGTATGAGGGCTATATTGTAGAAGAACGCCCAGAACAAGTTCTCCTTTATCTTGCGCACGGTTTTCCTGCTCAGCTCTATTGCCGTGATGACATCGCGCAGGTCGTTTTTCATCAGAATAATCCCGCCAGTTTCCTTGGCCACGTCGGTTCCCGCCCCTACGGCGATGCCCACGTCCGCCTGCGCGAGCGCGGGCGCGTCATTGATGCCGTCGCCGACCATTGCCACAATCCTTCCTTCCTTTTGCAGCTTCTTGATTTCTTTCGCCTTGTCCTGCGGCAGCACCTCCGCAAGCACGCGCTTTATCCCTAATTTTGCTGCTATCGCGCTAGCGGTCCTGGGGTTGTCGCCGGTTATCATCATGACTTCTATTCCCATTCTCTCCAGCTGCTTAACCGCCGCGGGAGCTTCGTCTTTCAAGGTGTCCGCGACTGCGACCATCCCGACAAGTTTTTTATTTACCGCAAGCAGCATGACGGTCTTG
>JACQIH010000038.1 GCA_016198625.1 Candidatus Aenigmatarchaeota archaeon | reverse complement strand
GTGTCCCGGCAGGGCAAGCACGTGCGGAAATGCGCAATGCGAGCCGGGAGAAACTTACGTGACATGCCCGAACGACTGCACGACAAAAGCGACCTGTGGAAACAAGATATGCGAGGAAGGCGAAGCGGATGTTCCCGGAGGATGCGGGCCGGGCGCTGACCCGCGATGCGTCGGACCGCCGGGTTATGCAGGAACGTGCCCCTCGGACTGCCAGAGGCCCGAATGCCCTGTCCATCCCAGCCCTGTCTGCGAGCGCGGCTTCGCGCTGCCGGGCGGCACGGATGACAAGGGATGCCGCGGGCCGGCAACGTGCTGCGGCGACGGCGCGTGCAGCGGAGGCGAGAATTCTTTCAATTGCAAGCAGGACTGCGTCGGAGGGGAGCACGACAAGCAGCAATGCCCTGACGGCTCTTTCGTCGCGTGCAGGACGGACCCGCGCGGCCAGTATTACTGCGACCCGTGCAGGGTTTCTGAAGACAGGATACCGCAGGGCTGCCGCCAGGAAGTGGAAAAGGAGACGGGCTTCGTGAAGGTGGTCTGCGAGAGCACGAAGCGCACATGCCAGGAGATATCGATACCGCAGGACGCGAAGCAGTCATGCGAGGAGAAGGGCGGACGCTTCGAGGTGCGGAAGGATTACAACGGCTGCGAGTTCCCTGACTGCAGCTTCGGCGACGCGAGGAGAAGCCCGGTTCCGGGCTTCAATCCCCTCGAGCAGAAGAAAGAATGCTCCCCGGAAAGCGAGGAGCAGCGCGAGGCCACGAAGCAGAACTGCGCGAAGCTGGGGCTGAATTTCGTGATATCCGTCCAGGGCGGGTGCCAGGTTTCTAAATGCTCCTCGAAGCCGCAGAAGCGGGGATGCGAGCCGATTCCGAACGAAGAAAGGCAAAGGCTGGAGCAGCAGTGCACGTCCCAGGGCCTCAACCCGTTGAAGGACTTTGACAACAACGGGTGCCCGATGATAAGGTGCGGGGAGCCGAACGATTTCCAGTGCCGCACCGACCTGCCGAAGGATGCTTACGAGAAATGCGGCACGCAGGGCGGCGAACTCGTGGTGCGCAGGGACCAGGGAGGCTGCATAACGTTTTCGCAATGCATAGTGCAGGGCGACGCGCGCGAGGCCGAGGTCGACCCAATAGGCACGATACCCGAGCCGACCGAGCTGCTGGCCATGGCGTTCAGGATGGAAGAGCTGAGAATTGAGCTCGACAAGCTGGCGAAGAAGACGGAGGACATTGCCAATTACTACGCCTCGACAAAATCCGCGGACGAGGGAAGGTACCGCCGCGTCTCGGACATGTTCGACGCCGCGAACAGCAAGGTCGAGGAAATAAAAGGGAAGCTCCGCCAGGCAGTCGACAGGGGCGACGTGCGCGAGAACGACATGCTCGAGGTGAAGCGCGATGTCAGATACATCAAGGACGTCATGATGAAGGACATACTCTACCTGATGCTGAGCTCGAGCGAGGATGTGAAATCTATCAAGGAATCCCGGGCAGTAAGGGTCGGCAACCAGTTCGAAGGAGTGCCTGCCACAGACGACACTAATTGCGGCAGCGACGGGGAATGCTTCAACCGCGGCTTCAGGTTATGCAAGCAGCTGATATTCTATCCGGAGGGGCGCGAGGGGCCGAAAATCGAGGTGCGCGGGCTCGAGGGCGACACCTGCATACTGCATGCGGTGCTGCCTGAAGGACAGGGCCCGCCGGCCGGAGCCGTGCCGGGAATCAACCCGCCTTACGACATGACATGCAAGATAAAGAACTACGCGCTTGGCGTGAGCGATCCTGACAAGGACGTGCTGCCGTTTTGCGAAGGCCCGATGGCCGAATTGGCAAAGAAATTCGGGACAGGCGAGGGCGGGCGCGGAGGTCCTGGAGTGCCGGGCAAGTGCAGCGGCGACGAATGCAGGGATTACTGCGGCCGCGGACCGGCAGAGGCCAAGGAATGCCTGGATAATCTCGGCCCTTACCTGCCGCCTGAAGCGAAGCGAGGGCTTGAACAGTTAGCGTCGGGCAGGGGCGGAGGCGGCTTCGGATTCGGAGGCTCTCCTTCCGGAGGCCGCGGAGGAGAATTCGAGGGCGAGTTCAGGGAAGGAGAATTCAGCCAGCAATCGCAGGGCGGCGAATTCAGGCAGCCTCAAGCCGGCAACAATCCTTGCGGCGACGGCATCTGCGACGACTTCGAGCGGAACAACCCGAACGCGTGCCAGGTCGATTGCCGGGGCGGGACAGCAGGCGGAGGAGCCGGCGGAGCGGCATCGCAACAGCAGTTCCAGCAGCCCGCGCAGCAGGTCCAGCGAGCTCCTCAAGTCCAGCAACAGCAGTTCCAGCAGCAGGGCGAACAGTGTTCCGGCTGCCTGAGCAACAATATCTGCGACCCGTCCGAGTGCTCGTTCTGCCCCGACTGCAGGCGCGTGGAAACGAAGCCTTCATAATCAAGCATAAGAAAAAAACAAATCTGGGATGACAAAAGAATGAAAAGCGAGGTCTTATCAATGAACACAGCTCGAGCGCAGGATTTCCGTTCCGGTTTCGACGAGAAGAAGATGGCCAGGCTGCTCCTGATGTTTCTTATTCTGACGTCCGTAGTCTTCCTGTCAGGCTGCGTCGGCGGCCCGGCAACGACGATAAAAAGCGAGCGCGAGGTGGGCGAAGCCGTGACGAACATAAGCGGCGACGTCGAGGACGTCTCGCGGACGCTCGACGACATAGACAAGAAGTTTGGCTAAGAGGAGCAGAAGAGCCGAATGAAGTTGCTTCGCAACTTCCAATCTGTTTCGGTTTTTCTCCCTCTACCCTCATTTCCCTTTAGAAAAATATTACAATCAGCCGAGCAGCTTTCTGTGCTCGACCATTATGCACTTGTTCTCGACAAAAACTATGCTGTTGTGCTCAGCGAGCTTCCTTGCTTCATCATCTTCGATGCCGAGCTGGGTCCAGATTACACTGGGCTTTACCTCTTCCGTCAGTCTCAGGATTTCCTTCACTATTCCCATCACCTCATTGCTAGGACGGAAAATATCGACGATGTCAGGCCTTTCTCCCAGCGCGGACAATGACGGATAGCATTTCTCGCCTAAAATTTCTGAGGCAGAGGGATTCACGGGTATTATTCGGTAGCCTTGCGCCTGCATATACGCCGGCACCGTGTGCGCGTCCTTGGCAGGGTCCCGGGAGCAGCCGACGAAGGCTATTTTCCTCGATGTTCTGAGGATTTCTGCAATGTCAGGGATTTCCATTATTCAGCATTAGAGTTCAAGGATTAAAACCTAAATCTTCTTCGGCGATATTATGTTAATGGTTCTCGCTGAAAAAAGGGGGCGGCTTGTCAGGGAAATAATAGATATGGGCTTTCTCAGGACAGAAGAAATCATTGCCGCCTTCAGGAAAGTGCCGCGCGAGGAATTCGTGCTGCCGCAATACAAGGAATACGCCTACGCCAACGAGCCGCTGCCCATAGCCGCGGGGCAGACGATATCGCAGCCTCTCACGGTCGCGGCGATGACCGAAGCCTTGCAGCCAGCTTCAGGCATGAAAATACTCGAAGTCGGCGCGGGGTCAGGCTATCAGGCAGCAATTTTAGCGGAAATAGTTGGCGGGAAGGGTAAAGTGATAACGACGGAATTTATTCCCGAGCTGGCGCGCTTCGCGCAGGACAACTTGGCGCGATGCGGGTACAAAAACGTCTTCGTCATCCTTCACGACGGCTCTCTTGGCTACGGCAAAGAAGCTCCTTACGATCGCATCATCGTCACGGCTGCTGCGCCCGACATACCGCAGGCCTTGACAGAACAATTAAAGGAAGGCGGGCGGCTTGTTATCACCGTCGGCGACGAGCTATTTCTTGTCGAGAAGGACAAGGAAATCAAAAAGACATTCCTCGGCTACTACGCCTTCGTGCCGCTGAAAGGGAAGCACGGGTATAGATAACTCATTATTCTAATTACGTCTGTGCAGTACTAAAACACTTAAAGTTAATTTAAATTAAAAGGACCATGACTTGGGTTCGAAAAGGATTCGCGTTTGAAACGGGCAGAAAACTGCCTTTTGGAATGAAGTATAACACTCAGAGAACGTTAGTTTTAAGGTACTCGCCGGTGCTCAACGGCAATGAATACAATGGCAGTGTCAGAATAGATATAGCTGGGAATTACGGGCTTGCTGATTTTATAGACCCTGCAGAAGAAATAGTAGTTGAAGGTCTTACCAAAGAAAGCGGCGATATATGCCGCATCTTTAAAGGACAAAGAAAGGTTTCAATAAAAGATCCTATAGAAATAAGAATTAAATTAGAAGAGAGAAGGCTTCGTATGCCTCCAGTTCAGAAAGACAAGGAGCTTGGAGAATTCTACGAGGCTACACAAAGATTGTATGAAGAACTAAGACTTGGTGGGAAGGTCAGGGACGATTTATTCAAGATTCTAGGATGGATGAGGGAACATCTGACTTATGATTTAGACGCAGCAAAAAATATGGGATTAGTAACTCCGATAAACAGAATTATTAAAGAAAGGAAAGGAAATTGCAATCAGTTTGCTGATTTTTTGAGGTATTTTCTCCGTATGGGCAGTCATTACGCCAGATCATCAGGAAGATATGTCATCAACAGATGTATTGATGGGGAGCCTTTGTTCAGGTCCATCCAACCAGGAAAATCAGAAGAACACAAATGGGTGGAATTCTTTGATGGTGAAGGTTGGCATACTGTGGATCCTACTGTATCCGTTGTTTCCAACCGACCTCTAGATGAAAAGGCAATAGACAGAGGGTTGTATGCTTATTTCCAGCCAATTCCTTTGTTGATTGATCAGTTTTATTTTGATAGTTCACCGCCAATAATGACCTCAAATGGCGAAAAATTTCTGCTCGATTTTAGAATTATATAATTATATCTTAATTTACATAGTATGACTGTAAAAGGCATTGACGTCCACTGCCACGTAATCCTGATGGACAATCCTGATGATGTTGTCAAAGAATCCATGAACAAAATCAGGGCGCTCATAAACATAGCAACAGATATTGAAGAAGCAAAACAGTCTTTGGAGCTTTCCAAAAAATATCCCAAGTTTGTTTTTTCCTCGGCAGGCATCCATCCCGAAGGCGCGGCGTCAGCTTCCGGAAAAGAAATCGACGAGATGCTCCAGTTCATAAAGGACAACAGGAAAAATCTTGTCAGCATCGGCGAAGTGGGCATCGACTATTTCTGGGTGAAGGAGCAGGAAAAGCGGAGGCGCGCCGAAGATGCTTTCATCCAGTTTATTGAACTATCCAACCAGCTGAAAAAGCCTCTGCAGATACATGCCAGAAATTCAGAAGAAAAAAAGACCGCCTTTTCCGATGCATTGAAGCTGCTCACGGACAACAACGCGCGCAGCGTCGTGATGCATTCC
>JACQIH010000037.1 GCA_016198625.1 Candidatus Aenigmatarchaeota archaeon | reverse complement strand
CATGTGTACATAAAGACCTTTGGTCTTTGTTGTACTACGGCTTTTAAGCCGTTATAATACTTCTGCATTCGCTCAAAAAGCGAAGCTTTTTGGCGTGTCAGAAAGCTCTGCTTTCCTGAAGAAAATACTGCGGGCTTTAGCCCGTAGATATTTATTCTGCAAAATAAAACGTAAAACAAGCGTCCTAGAACTTAACTATACGGACGAAAGACCGCGCTTAATTCTTACTCCATGTCCATGTCTTCGCCGCCGGGCATTCCGCCCGGTCCGCCGCCCCTAGGCGCGCCGCCGGACTTGGATGTTATGACGTCGTCGATGCGAAGTATCATTTCCGTGGCTTCCGTGGCTGACTTCACAGCCTGCGTCTTTATCTTCAGCGGCTCCACGACCCCGTTCTTCTTCATGTCCTCTACCTTGCCGTTGACAACGTCTATGCCGTAGTGGTTCTTCCCCTTGTCATGCATCGTTCTAAGCTCGACGAGCAGGTCGATAGGGTCGCGGCCCGTGCTTTCGGCTAGCGTTCTCGGGATTATCTCCACGGCTTCTGCAAAGGCGTTTATCGCAAGCTGCTCGCGGCCGCCGACGCTTTCTGCGTATTCTTTCAGTTTGTGCGCGGTCTCTATCTCAACAGCCCCGCCGCCATAAACAACCTTGCCTACTTCCAGAGCCGATATAACGCCAAGCACTGCGTCGTCCATCGCGCGCTTGGCCTCGTCAACAACGTGCTCTGTCCCGCCCCTCACAAGGATGGACACAGCCTTAGGGTCCTTGCAATCGCGGACGAATATCATTTCTTCGCCTGCGATTCTCTGCTCCTCGACAAGTCCGGCATAGCCCAGATCTTCTTTGGAGGTTTCCTCCAGATTCGAAATAATGTTTGCTCCTGTGGCCTTGGCCAGCTTCTCCATGTCGCTTTTCTTGACGCGTCTTGCTGCAATGATGCCTTCCTTCGCAAGGTAATGCTGCGCCATGTCGTCGATTCCTTTCTGGCAGAAGACGACGTTGCATCCAGTCGCGGCAACTTTCTTGACCATGTCCTTCAGCATCTTCGTTTCCTGCTCGACAAATGCCTGCAGCTGGTCAGGCGATGTTATCCTTATCTCGGCGTTTGTCTCGGTTTCTTTGACCTCTAGCGCCGCGTCAAGCAGCGCTATGCGGGCATCCTTTATGCGCTTCGGCATGTTGGGATGAACGACTTCCTTGTCGATTACGATGCCCTTGATGAGCTCGGTGTCGTCGATGGAGCCGCCCTGCTTTTTCTCTATCTTTACGTCGTCCTTATCAACAGTTATTTTGCCGTCCTCTTCCTCGGCAACCATCTTCACGGCCTCAACGGCCAGCTTTGCCAGGGATTCCTTGGCAGCCTCGCTGCCTTTCCCTGTCATTGCCGTCATTGCGATTTTCTGCAGCGTCTCTGTATTGTTCAGGTCGATTTCTTCCCCGATTTCGTCCAAAATCTCTAACGCCTTTGACTTCGCAAGCCTGTAGCCGCGCACAATCATCGTGGGATGGATTTCCTGTTCCAGCAGCCCCTCGGCTTTTTTCAATAATTCCCCTGCAAGAATCACGGCCGTGGTTGTGCCGTCGCCGACCTCGTCTTACTGCGTCTTTGCGACTTCAACAATCATTTTCGCAGCCGGGTGCTCTATTTCCATTTCGTTGAGAATGGTAGCGCCGTCGTTCGTTATAGTCACGTCGCCGATAGAATCAACAAGCATCTTGTCCATGCCGCGCGGCCCGAGCGTCGTTCTTACCGACTCCGTCACGGCCTTCGCAGCCATGATATTTCGCGATTGCGCGTCTCTCCCCGTGCTCCTCAAAGTACCCTCAGGGAGAATGAATATAGGCTGTCCGCCAATTTGAGCTACCATTCAACACACCTCGTTTTTAAACTATCAGCAATTTCATGGGAGTTTTTGTTTTTGACGCGACTTTTTCCAAAAAGTTGCTATATACTTCCATGCACATACCTAGAAGAAGCTAATCTTTAAAAGGCTTTTGATTTGCAGCCTTGCCGCGCTTTTACCCTTTCTTCGCCGCCCTGACGATGTCGCGTCTCGTCATTTCCCTGAGTTCCTCCGTCGGTATGACAGGGACTTCAAGTTCCATCCTTTTCCTGGTGACGACGATGACGGGCTTTTCCGTGATTTCCGCGAAAGCGAGCATGTGCTCCTCGTTCTTCTCTATGCGCCTGACGTTCTCTTCGGCGTCCGAGAAAACAAGAAAGCGCTCCTTGCCGTAGATCTTCGCTATTATGTTGAACGGGGTCTGGTAAATAAAATCCGTGCCGAACCCCTTCCTCTTCAGCTCGGAAGAGATGTCTCTTTCGAAGGACGTCTTGGCATGCCTTTCCGGGGCGTTGAATGAAAACGAGGTGAAATCTATGCCGTTTATGACCGGGCCCAGAAGCTTTTCCATCTTCCTCGCGATGTCGTAACGGGCCATCATCCTTTTCTGTTCGTGTTCGTAGATGCTTTTTTTCGTCACGCCGACCTTCGCCGCCAGTTCGCTCTGCGTCAGCTCTTTCTCCTCGCGTTCCCTGCGGAGTTCCTGCGGATTGATTTCCGCGAAGAACCCGCCCCTGAACCTGTACATGACCGGATGAACATTATGCACGAGTATGTTTTCTAGGGTTCGCGGCGTGAATGCAGGTATCTCGAATCTCTCATAAATTATGTTGTCCTGGAGCTTCTCGCGCCTTGTGCACAGGCCGACCAGGGCCGGGGAGCCTTCCAGATTGGCTGATAGTGTTTTCAGGTTTTCAGCCTGCTCTTCTTGGAATGAATCCACGTTTTCCAGGACCTTCAGCAGCAGAATTTCCTCTTTCCGCGCTACTATGTCGAAGCATCCGCTATATTCGCTGTATTCGTATTCCGCCTTTTCCAGTATGCCCCCGACTTTCTCCCTCAGCATAATAAAGTTTTCCGGCCAAAACTTTAAAATCCTATTATCTAAGTTGAGCATGGAACAGACCCGGCTTGCGTGGGGAAAGCTGTTCAGGGCCGGTAGCTCAGTGGTAGAGCACCTGTCTTATACGACGTGTTTTCTTTAGTCAGGCCGAAAGGGCAAGAAAACATTGCTAAGCTAGCAGGGGGTCAAGAGTTCGATCCTCTTCCGGCCCATTTGCAACTTTTCAGAAAAGTTGCATCAAAACGGAAAAGTTCATCATAAAAGAATGAGGGTAAAGGGAGAAAGGCGTTTCTCCTTTAGCCGTGATAGTCGGTTTTCTTTTCCTTAAACTCGAGATTCTTCCAGGAAGCGGAAAGTTTTTTCGATACGTTTGTAAGCTCAGGCTTGAACTCGCCATTCCAGAAGCCCCACACGTTTTTTATCCATTCAGCCGTCTCCTTCTCGTCGTGTTTCAGCATCAAAAGGGTGTTTTCCCATTTCAGGACCTGTATTTTCTTGTATAAGCGGAATAGCGAAGCTACTTCCTTTTCCGTGAGCATGCCCTGCTCGTACATGCCGGAGAAAGAGTCATAACCGGCAATTATTGGCTCGACTATCTTCTCGGTCATCATGAAAAGCTTGTCGGAAATTTCCGTCCTTATCTCGTCGAACGTTACCTCGTCGTCTTCAAGATTGAGCTTGAAGGTCGCTTTAAGCTCGGTGAGCTTCGGCAGACCGAATCTTTCGTGAATGCGTTTGTATTTCTGAAAAGCAGCAGGCCTCATTTTCGACACCATTGGACTTTTTGCACCGAAAAAATTTTGCGGAAATAAGAAATAATGATAATCTGATAACAGAAAAAGTATTAAAGCCTAATTCCAGCGATTTTGAAATTTTATCCCAAAATTTCAGGGCCCAAAAGGAAAAGCAGGAGCGCCAGATATAGGAATATCATTCCAGCAATGACGTATTTCTCCTCGGCCGGCATATTTTCATATTTTCCGGCCTGCTTAAAAAGATTTTTCGGTTAGTATGGTACAGAATGACGCATGAAATGGCGTCCAAGCACCCTGGGCTTGTGGTCTAGCGGCTATCTGCAATAACCGCAGATGACGTCGCCTTCACTCAGGAATGGAAGATACGGCGAAGGTCGGCGGTTCGAATCCGCCCGAGCCCATTGAAACTTTTCCGAAAAGTTTCATCAAAAGGAGAAAAAGTTGCATTTAAGCCTTGTTAGTGACAGTGAAATCATGAAAGCGACAGCAGTTGCAAACGCCAACATCGCTCTGGTGAAATACTGGGGCAAAAGGGACGCGCGGCTTATTTTACCGCAGAACGGCAGCATCTCTATGACGTGCGACGGCCTTAGCACGAAAACGACAGTTGAGTTTTCCGGCGAATACCGAAAGGACACGGTAATAATCAACGACGAAGAGCTGCAAAGGGACGAGAAAGACATTTTGGGGCATATAGAGAAAATCCGTGGCTTGGCCGCCATCAGCCATCACGCGAAGATAGTTTCCGAGACTAATTTTCCCGTTGCCGCGGGCCTTGCCAGCAGCGCCAGCGGTTTTGCCGCGCTGACCATGGCTGCCGCCGCAGCAGCGGGTCTGGAGCTGAGCCAGAAGGAGCTTACAGTCTTGACGAGGCAGGGTTCCGGCTCCGCATCCAGGAGCATCTGCGAAGGATTTGCCGAGTGGCACAAGGGAAACAGCAGCGACGGCAGCGACAGCTATGCCGAAAGCATAGCGGGCAGGGATCACTGGCCCGGGTTCAGGATGATAGCATGCATCGTCAGCGAAGCGAAAAAGAAAGTAAGCAGCCGGTCAGGCATGGCGCAGACCGTGGCTACTTCGCCCTATTACGACGGGTGGCTCAAGACTGTGGAACAGGATATCGGGACAATAAGAAACGGAATCAAGAGCAAAAATTTCTCCGCTGTGGGTCTGACAGCGGAGCAGAACTGCCTTAAGATGCATGCGCTAATGCTCACAACCAAGCCTGTCATAGTTTACTGGATTCCTGCGACCGTCGAAATAATCCAGCATGTCCTTGCGTGGCGCGAGGAAGGTCTGGAATGCTACTTTACCATAGACGGCGGGCCGCAGGTCAAGGTCATGTGCCTGCAGGAAAACGAAAAAGAGCTGCAAGACAAGCTTCTCCGGCTGGAAGGGGTCAAAAAAACCATAGCATGCAGGCCTGGCGACGGAGCCGCGCTTTCCAACAGCCACTTGTTTTGATTGTTATGAAAGTTATAGCGTTCGACTTCGACGGAGTCATAATTGACAGCTCCAATGAGCAGTACATCATCTCCGTCATGGCTTTCAACAGGATGGGAAACAGGCTTAGAGATACGAAAAAACTCAAGAAGGATTTTCTTTTTCTCCGGAATTTCGCGAAAGTCACCGAAGATTTTTACGCCATGATGGTCATGCTGAGCGAAGGTAAAATACCCGAAGACGATAAAAAAATTTTGCAAAGGCGGGACCGGATTGTAACTACACAAAGAAGCAGGGCAGTAGAGTTTGTCCGCTTGTTCTTCGAGAGCAGAAAGGAGCTTATGAGAAAGGGCTTTGGCTACTGGCTGGGATTGCAGGAAGTCAATATAAAATTCATCAGGATGATGAAGCGCCTTTCCGCGGAGCACTCGCTGTTCATAGCGACGGCGAAGGACAAGGAAACGGTTTATAGGGTCCTTCGGTATTCCGGGGTCATGATACCCAGAAAGAAAATACTTTCCAGGGAAGACGCTTACAGCAAGTCCGAGAAGCTCAAGATTATATCAGGAATATCCGGAAAGGATACGAAAGACATGATATTCGTCGAGGACAACCTCGAAAACCTCAAAGATACCATGGGCCTTGGGATTAACCCCGTTCTTGTCGAGTGGGGTCACAGCACGCCAGCGCAGCGCAGGGAAGCAAGAAAGCTCGGCATACCAGTTCTGACGAAGCGCAATTTCGAGAAGCAGCTGCTCAAAATCACAGGTGAATGACATGGCAGAATACTTCGACGTCGTCGATGAGCGCGATAACGTTGTTGGAAAGGCGACGCGCGAGCAATGCCACTCGGACAACAAGCTTATTCACCGCGACATACATATCATTATTGTCAGCGCGCGCGGAAAAATTCTTCTGGAAAAGAGGACTATGAGCCGCGACCTGTATCCGGGCAAATGGGGCGACGTAGGCGGCCATGTCCGCGCAGGCGAGACCTACGAGGAAGCTGCGAAGCGCGAGCTGAAAGAGGAGCTGGGCATCAAAGCGCCGCTGGAATTTCTGGCCGACATGAAAAAGCGCGTCAGGGAAGAAAGCGAGAACATACGCCTTTTCAGTTGCGCAAGCAACGGGCCTTTCAGTATCAACGAGGAGGAAGTGGAATATGCGAAGTTCTTTGATGCAGAGGAAATCAATAGGATGATTCGCAATAATCCCGGCACTTTCACGCCAGGCACCCTTCTCTGCCTCAGGAAGTTTTTCGAGGTTAAGGAATGAACAAAGGCTATCTTTACGTTCTGGCCGCTGTCATTCTGTGGACGTTCGTGCCGATAGTTGTGAGGCTTCTTCTGCCCTTTATCAGCGCGGAGCTGATGCTTTTCTACAGGTTCTTCTTCGCGGCCCTGGCATTGTCCGCCATAATTATTTTCAGGAAAAAACGGGTGAAGCTCGACAAAGGCAGGATAAAAATATTCCTGCCCCTCGCGATAATCTACGTCGCGACCCTGTATACGTACATCCTTGGCATCGCGAACACCAAAATCGCGTACGTGACCTTTCTGCAGCAAATATCCCCGGTCTATACCTTTGTTCTGGCTTACCTGTTTCTGAAGGAAGGAGTGAAGAAGAACGTCTATTATGCGCTGGCAATCTCTGTCCTTGGAATTCTCGTCATTTTTTACCTTTCCGGAGAAGCTCAGGGCAGCTTTTTCGGGAACGCGATGGCGGTTGTTTCTGGGGTGTTCCTGGCAGGATACACCGTCTTGTCGAGATATGCAGGGAGAAAATACAGCGCGGAAGAAACAAGCTTGTGGATTCTTGTCATCGGTTCTATATTGCTGTCCTTTATGCTGCTCCAGACGCCTTCGCTGAGCCTTGAAAACTGGCTGCTGGTTCTTGCCCTGGGAACATTCTCGACCGCCCTGCCCCTGATGTTTTATACGGAGAGCCTGAAGTTCCTGAAAGCGCAGAAGGCGTCAATCATGGTCCTGATGATGAACGTTACTATCCCGGTCGCGGCATTCCTGGCTTTCGGCGAGCTTCCGAAGGCAGGCTCAGTTGTCGGAGGCTTGCTTATACTGGCCGCGGCTCTAATAGTTTTAAAAAGCTGACAAGGTTTACTCCTTTTGATGACCAAGGTTTCCGCTCCCGGCAAGGTGCATCTGATAGGCGAGCACGCCGTCGTCTATGGAGAGCCCGCGATTATCGCTGCGGTCGGAAGAAGGACGACAGTAGCCGTGGAGAAATCCGGCTCCTTTATTTACAGCGACAGCAGGTTCGGGAACCGGAACGAGTTCTCGCGCGAAGAAGCCCTGGAAAAAGCCGCGGAAGCGCAACGCCTTTGGAAAGACTGCTTCGAAAAGAAGAATTTTTCCGAGCTTTTCTCCTTCATAAAAAATGATGGCTACGGCAACTACAGGAAGGCTGCCGTCGGCCTGCTCGCGAAGAAATTCGGCATCGATAGCGGAATGAAGATTGATGTTCATTCAGACGTCCCGGCAGGCTCGGGACTGGGCTCATCGTCGTCCCTGGCTGTTGCTTTATCAAAAGCTTTCGCAGAATTCGCAGGAAAGAATCTGACGCTCGACGGAGTGAATGAAACGGCCTTCGAGCTTGAGCAGATAATTCACGGGACCCCTTCAGGCGGCGACAATTCCACGTGCTGCTACGGCGGCCTTGTATGGTTCCAGCGCAGCCAGCCGAAAAATATTATTACGTCCTTGAAAGACGAGATAAATCATGAGATGGACGGCTTCGTCCTCGTCTATACGAAGCCGCCTGAAAAGAACACCGGCGAGCTTGTCCAGCTTGTGAGGAATCTGGAGGAGGAATACAGGAACAGGCGCGTGAAAGCTATCGGCAGCATGGTCGTTGAAATGAAGAGCGCCCTTGCAGGCGCGGATTTTGGCAAAGTGAAGCGGCTGATGAACATGACGCAGGAAAACCTGGCAGAGCTCGGCGTTTCGATACCGGAAATAGACGAGATACATGCTGCCGTGAAGCGGATAGGCGGCGCAGCGAAGCTGTGTGGCGCAGGGGGCGGCGGCATAATGCTCTGCTATCACGAAGACAAGCAGAAGCTGAAAGAGACAATCCGCGGCCTCGGATACGAGCCCTGGGAAGCCGAGCTCGGGGTGGAAGGCGTCAGGGTGGAAAAATGATCCATTACTCGGCTCCCGGCAAGCAGTTCGTTTCCGGAGAATGGTCTATACTGGAGTTGGGGAATGTCGGCGTTGTCGCTGCCATCAACAAACGGGTCCATGCCGTCGCTGAGCCTTCTGAAGAAGTGCTCATAAGCATAGACGACTTTGGCATCAGAAACCTGAAAGCGGAATGGAATGGCAGGGAACTTTCTTTCGCGGAAAATTATGGGCAGCATTTGCAATTCATAAAGGAATCTATTGAAACGACGCTGCGCTTCCTTGAAGACAAAGGAACTGATGCGAAGCCTTTCAGCATTCGCACATGGGGCGAGCTCTCGCAGATTGTCGTGAATGGCGGGCCGAGGAAAATCGGCTTCGGCTCTTCGGCTTCGGCGACTGTTGCTGTCACGGCTGCGCTTTTAGATTATCATGGTTACAATGCCGGGAAGGAAGAAATTTACAAGATTGCGACCATTGCGCACTACTTCGCCCAGGGCAAGGTCGGCTCGGCCTTCGACGTGGCGGCGTCGACGTACGGAGGCGTTTTCGTTTATTCGCGCTTTGACCCTAAATGGCTTTTGGAAAGAATAGAAAGCGGAGAAAAAATTGCTGGCATAGTTGCAGAAAAATGGCCGGGCTTTATTGTTGAAGAACTGGAAGTTCCTGGGAATTTCCGTCTGCTCATAGCATGGACCGGGGAGTCTTTCTCCACGTCAGCGGCCGTGAAGAAGATGAACGAGTGGAAGTCCGGGAATCCGGAGGAATACGCCCTGCGCATGGGCAGGATAGCTGAAACAGCAAGAACCGTCGCTGACTCCTGGAAGAAAGGACAATGGGATTCCGTCCTGCATCTCTTGAGGAAAAACGAGGACTGCCTCCGCGAGCTTGGCGAAGCCTCGGGCATTCCGATAGAAACGCCGGAACTGCGCGTCCTTGCTGAAAGCGCGAACAAGAACGGCGCTGCCGGTAAATTGTCGGGCAGCGGCGGAGGCGACTGCGGGATTGCTGTTTGCTTTGACAGGGGTATTGTGGAGCATGTAAAGCAGGAATGGAAAGAATCAGGCCTGCATTTTGTCGATGCGACCGTGGATTACGAAGGGGTCAAGAAGCACTAGCGCTTCTGCGCTTGGCGAGGCGGGCAATATACCCCGCGACTTGGTTCCTTACTATCTTGCTCTCGAAGAGCTTCATCTCGGCCAGGACTTTCTTGTTCTGCTCGAAGTCCGGGGAAAACTTGTCCGGGAATTTGCCGAGCAGGTCCTTGCTTATCCCTTTTATGTCCGATGTCCTTATGTTGCCCATATAATTATTTCTCCCTTTTCCATTTTGATGAAACTTTTCGGAAAAGTTTCTTGATTTCCCGAAGGTTTTAATAGTATGTAAAAAACTTAAATAGATGGTGACGAAGTCACCAATTTACTTAATCTTGGCGATTAAGTAATATCCATGAAAGCCATTGTCGCGAAATCGCCCATAGGCGTCTTCGCTTTTAGCGAGGACGGAGAACTGCTTTACTACAGGACGTTCAGCAGCGAGCCGTCGAAGGCGCTTCAGCAATTTGAAAGCAATATCGACAAGGATTTCATAGACGACCTAAAGGATTACGTTGTCGCTGAGGAGAAGGCGGCGTGGCTCTTTCTAAGGAAACATTTTCGCGAATACGCCCTGTCCCTGGGATTCGCGAAGAGCAACGAAGAACTGAACAAGTTTCTTTCGGAGTTTGCTGCGCTGCTGTCCCGCAGGAGGATGAAGGAGCAGCTGAAGCGCGACCGGCTGCTGATACAGGCCTCAGCGGCTTTGGAAGACGCGATTAAGATAGAAAACCTGCTGGGCGAACGGTTCAGGGAATGGTATTCGCTCCATTATCCCGAGCTGAAAAACGTGACGCCTGACATGGTCCTCAAGCACGGGACGCGCGAGATGTTCCCCGGTTACAAGGAAAGCGTAGGGGTGCAGCTTACCGAAAGCGACCTGCAGATAATCACGGAGCATGCGCGGCTGCTGAAGGAAAAGCAAGAATACAGGAAAGGCCTTGAGAAATACATACGGAACACCGCAAAGGAGCTGATGCCTAATTTCTCCTCGCTTATTGAGCCCGTGCTTGCCGCGCGTTTCTTGGCTCTGGCAGGTTCTTTGGAAAAGCTGGCAAAGATGCCCGCATCTACATTGCAATTATTGGGCGCGGAGAAAGCCTTGTTCCGCCATCTGCGCGAGAAGGGCAAGTCGCCGAAGTATGGAATACTGTTTTTGGACAGCAGGATACACGCCGCGCCGGAGCAGCAAAGGGGCAAGATAGCCAGGACTATTTCGTCGAAGCTGATGCAGGCAGCGCGCATCGATTTTTACTCCGGTCGCGATGAGTCAGCCCGGATGCGAAGCGAGCTGGACGAGGAGATAAGGAAAATCAGGGAGGAAAGGAAATGAAGGAAATATTTACGGGTATATTCAAGAGCGGAAAAGAGCTTTTCACTAAAAATCTCATCCCAGGCAAGAGGGTTTATGGAGAGCGATTGGTCGTTTGGCACGGCTCAGAATACCGGGAATGGGTGCCCCAGAGGAGCAAGCTTGCGGCGGCTTTGGTGAATGGCCTGCAGAGCATGCCGGTAAAGTCCGGCAGCAGGGTGCTGTATCTGGGCGCGGCAACAGGCACCACGCCGTCGCATGTCAGCGATATAATCGGCCTTGAAGGAGTCATTTATGCCCTGGAATTTTCCGAAAAGCCGTTTCGCTCGCTCATAGAGCTGGCAAAGCAGCGCCCTAACATCGTACCGCTGCTTGCCGATGCGCGCAAACCGGAGGACTACTGCTGGGTTGAGGAGTGCGGCGTTGTATATTCGGATTTGGCGCAGCCCGACCTGACCGAGATTACCATCCGCAATTTCAACGAGTTCGTTCGCAGCGGCTTCATCATGCTGTCGATAAAGTCGCAGAGCATCGATGTCGTGAAACCGCCCGCGGAAATCTACGAGCAGGAGAAAAGAAAGCTGGAGAAAGCCGGCTTTGACGT